>NZ_JBHVQU010000021.1:0-44432 GCF_042886655.1 Peribacillus sp. NPDC058002
GCTTTATCATTATATACATAAATATTAATGAAAAGGTGGTTCAATTATGTCGAATAAGAAAAACCTTACTACAAGCTGGGGAGCGCCAGTTGGAGATAATCAAAACTCGATTACTGCCGGAGATCGCGGCCCGGTACTCATTCAAGATGTACACTTATTGGAAAAACTAGCCCACTTCAACCGTGAACGTGTGCCTGAACGTGTAGTTCATGCGAAGGGTGCCGGTGCATTCGGAACTTTCGAAGTAACGAACGACCTTTCTCAGTACACGAAAGCTAAACTTTTCAATGGTGTGGGCAAAAAGACAGATCTTTTTATCCGTTTCTCCACAGTTGCAGGTGAATTGGGTTCTGCTGATACAGTCCGTGACCCGCGTGGATTTGCTGTTAAATTCTACACGGAAGAAGGAAACTACGATATCGTCGGTAATAATACGCCTGTATTCTTTATTCGCGATGCGATTAAATTCCCTGATTTCATTCATACACAAAAAAGAGATCCAAGAACACATTTGAAAAACCCTACGGCTGTTTGGGATTTCTGGTCACATTCACCAGAATCTTTGCACCAAGTGACGATCCTGATGTCCGACCGGGGCATTCCTGCTACACTTCGTCATACACATGGTTTCGGAAGCCACACATTTAAATGGGTGAATGCTGAAGGACAAGGCGTATGGGTGAAATACCACTTCAAAACAGAACAGGGCATCAAAAACCTTGATGTGGATCTAGCTGCAAAACTAGCAGGTGAAAACCCTGATTACCATACGGAAGATCTTTTCAATGCGATTGAAAAAGGGGACTTCCCTGCATGGAAATTATATGTTCAGATCATGCCTCTGGAAGATGCGGATACGTACCGTTTCGATCCATTCGATGTGACGAAGGTATGGTCTCAAAAAGATTATCCGCTGATCGAGCTTGGCCGTATGGTATTGAACAGAAATCCTGAAAACTACTTTGCTGAAGTAGAGCAGGCCACGTTCTCACCAGGAACATTCGTACCGGGAATTGAAGCTTCACCAGACAAGATGCTTCAAGGACGTCTATTCGCATATGGAGATGCACACCGTTACCGTGTGGGCTCGAATCACAACCAGCTTCCGGTTAACCGTCCGAAAGTGGAAGCGAATAACTATCAGCGTGATGGCTTCATGCGTGCTGATGACAATGGCAAGGGATCTGTTTATTATGAGCCGAATAGTTTTGGTGGCCCTGCCGAATCAACGGGAAATAAAGTGACTCCTTTCGAGGTGACAGGGCAAGCTGCACAAGTCGGTCATAATAGCGATGATCACTACACTCAAGCAGGCGACTTATACCGTCTATTAAGTGCCGAAGAGAAAACTCGCCTTGTTGACACGATCGTGGGCGCAATGAAACCTGTCGAATTGGAGGAAATCAAGCTTCGTCAAATCGGTCATTTTTACAAAGCCGATCCAGAATACGGAACGCGCATAGCCGAAGGTTTAGGTTTGCCCGTACCGCAAGAAGCGTAAAATATGGGACTCTCAATCTATTAAATGAAAACAGGCATCCATTCATGTATGGGTGCCTGTTTTGTTTGTTTATGGAAGGCTCCGTTATATAAATGGCACCCGACAAGTTCGGTAAGAATATATAGTTATAAATGTTTGTAAGGAAGTCAGGCTGTCAGATTAATTGGGGGCCAGTTACTTAAATTATAAAGGGTGGAATTTATGACTAGTAAAAAGTATCGGGTGTTAGTAGGCAGTCCAATTTACCAGAAACCAGATATTTTACAAAAGTTCCTGATCTCACTTAAAAGGGAGGATGTGGAGGGACTGGAAAGATCACCATACGTTATCAGTCGTACATCCGACAGATGAGAACACCTGGTGTTCATAAAGTTGGGGGCTTGGGTGCCTGTACACTCATAAGTCAAAAAGCGTGAAAGCAGGTGTGAATTTTAAAATGATCGACAATCTATCATTTTGGGGTGAAGACCGGCATTTTTGCATCCGTGCGGCAGCTTTAGGGTTTTCCCTGTATGTTGATACCCACTTGCCCGCTTATCATATATACAGGGATTCGGACTTGGACGGTGCGATGGAATTCCTTGATCGGACGGATAAGCGGGGAGCTTCACCTTCAGGGGCATCCCGTCCCAAATTAACGCTGAGCATGGTCATCAAAAATGAAAGTGACTGTTGCCTAAGGAAGGGTTTAGAGGAAATTCGTGATTATATTGATGAAGCGGTGATTATTGATGATGGCAGCACGGACGATTCCGCAGAGGTTTGTTCAGAAGTATTGAAGGGGATACCGGTGCGTATCATCAGGAATGATGTCTCCAAGTTCTCCAATGAAATAGAACTTCGTAAACAACAATGGTCGGAGACGGTGAAGTCAAATCCCGAGTGGATTTTAAATCTTGACGCTGATGAAATGTTTGAAAAAAGATTCAAAGAGGTAGCCAGGCAGCTGATAAGTGATCAAGAAGTGGATGTATATTGCTTCCGGTTATATGATTTTTGGAATGAAACCCATTACAGGGAGGATGAACACTGGTGCGCTCACCGGTATTACCGGCCGTTCCTGGTCAGGTATCGGGAGGGGTTTGTATGCAAATGGAACGATAGGCCGCAGCATTGTGGGAGATTTGCAGAAAATGTCTTTGAATTGCCCCACAAGTTATCCGACATTCGCTTAAAGCATCTGGGCTGGGTCAATGAAGAAGATCGGATGGCGAAATTCAAAAGATATCAGGAATTAGACCCTGAGGGTACGTATGGAAGTACTGAGCAATTATTTAAGCATTCTGGATGATGCCCCCAATTTGGTTCGTTTTGAGGAGTGACTTTTCTATTGGTGAGGGTGCGTTGCGTTGGCAATAATTAAATCGAATCAGCATACATTTGGTTAAGAGGAGGTGCAGTATGGACGTTTTTGTGCGGCAAAATGATTCCTTGTGGTATTATAGCCAATTATTCAAGGTGAATTACCAACTTATGATTGATTCCAATAGTGGGATTGATCCACTTGCACTTATGATTGGCCAACAAATCAAAATTCCCGGCTTTATGACGACCAGTTATAATATTAAACAAGGTGATTCGTTATGGGCAATTGCCAGGTCACGTCATCTTACATTGGATGCCCTATTTTTGGTTAATCCCAATCTCAACCCGAATGCCCTGCAAGTTGGTCAGACAATTTCTGTGCCATTAAGAATTACGTGGAGGCTAATTCAAGGAAACAGGGAATATGATTATGAGACGATGATGACCGATGTAAGACGTTTGAAAACTATCTATCCATTTATTAAAACCTCCCCGATCGGTGACTCTGTGCTTAAAAGGGATATCCCTGAAGTGCAGATTGGAAATGGTAACAAACGAGTTCACTATAATGGTTCCTTTCATGCGAATGAGTGGATAACGACGCCTGTGATCATGACCTTTTTAAATGATTATTTACTCGCAATCACGAATCAGGCTGACATCCGCGGTCTATCCGTGTTTCCCTTTTATCAACAGACGATGCTGTCGATCGTCCCAATGGTGAATCCGGACGGGGTGGAGTTGGTTCTTAAAGGCCCGCCTGCAGATGAGTCATTGAGACGACGACTCGTGGAATGGAATAATGGAAGCGAAGACTTCTCTGGCTGGAAAGCAAATATTAACGGGGTGGATCTGAATGATCAATTTCCCGCCAAATGGGAACTGGAAAAAGAACGCAATAATGTAACGGAGCCAGGCCCGGCAAATTATTCCGGAGAAGGGCCGCTTACACAGCCAGAAGCCATTGCAATGTCAGAGTTGACAAGAAAACGTGATTTTGGCAAAGTCCTTGCATTCCATACCCAAGGAGAGGTCATTTATTGGGGGTTTGAAGGTTTGGAACCGCCTGAGTCGGAAACGATAGTCAATGAGTTTGCGAGGGTCAGTGGATATGAGCCTGTCAAATCCGCCAATAGTTACGCAGGGTATAAGGATTGGTTCATTCAGGATTGGCGCAGGCCGGGGTTTACCGTGGAGCTGGGCAAAGGAACGAATCCCCTCCCTATATCACAGTTCGATGAGATTTATCAGAAGTCGCTTGGGATTTTCTTGGCAGGGTTATATATGTGAATTTTGACCAAATGAAAAAGCTCAACTCCGTTACCATGGGGAAGAGCTTTTTAGTCTTATAAACTATTAGACTTGCAACGATGAGGGCTGCTGCAAAAAATAAGTAAAGTCATGCTTTACTTATCGATTGCATGATTGACACGCTTTTAGCCTGAAATTAACGGACATTCTCCATGTCCCAGTAATATTGCAGCCCTTACAAAAGGAATTCTAATCGTTTTACGGTAAGAAGTTTAACATCCTTAACGCTTGTATTGGCCCCACCTACGCCAGATACTGTGACGGCCACGCATGCCATCCAACCTAATTTCATTATAATAGAAAGCGCTTACATTTTCAAAAATAATCGTGATGCAAATTTCGACATTCGCATAAGTGTCCCTTATCAGTAAGAGGAGAACGGGTGTATTACTGATAAGGGCACTATAGGATTCAAGTTAATCTGCAATGAACTCCTGCAGCTTTTTTGTCAGTCCGCCACTGCCAAATTTAATGAACTTTGTCTTTCCAGCTTCTTGTGCCGGGGAAGCGGCAAACTCCAAAAAGGCTAAAAGGTTAATCCTTCGGTAAAGTATATGGTCAATGCCATATTGATAGAACCAATTATCGATTGCATTGTAAACTCCTCTATTCAGGGCATATTGCTGCCGGCACCATTCGAAGAATAATCTGTCAGGCAGATTGATGTACTTCATGTCCTCAAGGCGGCCACTTTTCTCCTCATTCAAAATTGGGAAAATGGGCCTTACCAATTTCTTTTGCATAGTGTATTTCCTCCCTTATTGATAAAAACGAAAAGGCTCCCTACTCATGTTGAATAGGGAGCCTCCAGTAAACTGGTCAGCTTATATATTTTCATTTAGCATAAAACTTATTATTCCTATTTGTCAAGTGTGTATTTAAAAAACTTAAATGAAATACGTCTGTTTAATATTTTAGGTGCAATTTAAATGGAAATACGAATAAATATTTATGTTTATTCATTTATAGTTCGTATATAATGTTTTTGAGGATACGGAGGAGGAGAGACTGAATGTATAAATCGAAAAAGATTTTATTATTGGGCTCGGGTGAATTGGGGAAAGAGGTCATAATTGAAGCACAGAGACTGGGTGTGGAAACCGTTGCTGTAGACCGCTATGAACATGCCCCTGCCATGCAAGTCGCTCATCGCAGTTATGTGATCGATATGCTGGATGCGGAACAACTAAGGGGTATTGTGGAAAAAGAACAACCAGATTTGATTGTACCGGAAATCGAAGCCATCGCTACATCTGAACTAATCAAATTGGAAGAGGAAGGCTTTCATGTCATTCCGACGGCAAGAGCGGCTAAATTGACAATGGATCGTGAAGGAATCAGGAGGTTGGCTTCTGAAACCCTGGAGATTCCGACCGCAGCCTACAAATTCGCCGATACATATGAAGAATTTGTCCTTGCTGCCAAGGAAGTTGGGTTTCCCAATGTCGTAAAACCGCTGATGAGTTCCTCAGGTAAAGGTCAAAGTGTGTGCTGCACGGAAGGTGACCTGGAGGATTGCTGGAGAATTGCGATGGAAGGCGGACGGGTTCAAAATGGACGGGTGATCATTGAAGAATTTATCCGTTTTGATTCGGAAATCACGCTGCTTACTGTCCGGGCCATAAATGGTACCATGTTTTGTGCCCCAATCGGTCACATTCAGCAGGGCGGGGATTATATTGAATCCTGGCAGCCGCATAATATGACAGAGGCTCAAATTATGGAAGCGAAAAGAATTGCCCATGCCATTACGGATGAGCTTGGAGGGTATGGATTATTCGGGGTTGAGCTTTTCCTTTCAGGGGATAAAGTCTATTTCAGTGAAGTTTCCCCACGACCTCATGATACGGGGCTAGTGACTTTAGTGACTCAGAATTTATCGGAGTTTGCCTTGCATATTCGGGCGATTCTAGGATTTCCCATCCCGGAAATCACGCTGATAAGCCCAGGTGCCAGCCGTCCATTAAAAGCGCGGGATGAGTTATCGGAATATTCTATAGTCGGTGTTGAACAGGCTTTGGCTTTACCTAATACACAAGTGCGTCTTTTCGGAAAACCTGTTACAAAGGCAGGTAGAAGGGTCGCAGTCGCCCTGTCGACTGCCGATTCAATCGAGTTGGCGAGAGTGAATGCGGCCCGCGCTTTGGAATGTTTAGTTGTAGAGAAGTAGAATAGATTTTGTCTATAGTCTGACTCTAAAGCATCCTGATAGGGTGCTTTATTTTCTTTTCTCCATTGATTTTTAGCACTTTCAAATTCCTTACAAATCATCCAGATTTGAAGACATTGAATGAAAAGATCACTTACCCCCGCTCGTGTTAACTAAATCTTTTCACTTCTCCAACTCCTGTAAAAGGGCCCCACTACTGCAGATTTCCTGAACAACCAACAACCCGCATAAAATTGGCCTGTCCCTTTACCTTGTCTTAACAATTATCCTGCTGCATTTTTACATAGCCTTGACATTGAGTTCATCTTCATCACCTATAGTTTAATTAAATGGAAAACAATTAAAGGGGGGCTATTCATTTGAATCGCACATGGAGTAAAAAGGTATTGCCCATCACACTGGCTTCAGCATTGGCATTTGGAGGTTTATCATGGTCCGCTGCTGATCGTGTTTCGGCAAAGGATAAGACAAAAAAAGACCCGGAAATCAAGAACGTGATATTCATGATCGGTGACGGCATGGGTGTGTCCTATACCTCCGCTTACCGGTATTTAAAAGATAACCCTGGTACGAAGGTGGCAGAACGGACAGAGTTTGATAAATACCTGGTTGGCCAGCAGATGACTTACCCAGAAGACTCTGCACAAAATATAACGGATTCAGCTTCTGCCGCAACGGCAATGTCTGCCGGAGTGAAGACTTATAACGCTGCGATTGCAGTGGATAACGATAAATCTGAAGTCAAAACCGTATTGGAAGCAGCAAAGGAAAAAGGAAAAGCGACGGGATTGGTTGCCACTTCAGAAATCACTCATGCTACACCTGCATCTTTTGGCGCCCATGATGAAAATCGGAAAAACATGAATTCAATCGCAGACGATTATTATAATGAATTAATCAAGGGCAAACATAAAATTGACGTCCTATTGGGCGGTGGGAAGTCCAATTTTGTCCGGCCTGATGTCAATTTGGCGAAAGCCTTCGAAAAAGACGGTTACAGTTATGTGACTGATAAAAATCAAATGCTTAAGGATAAAAATGAACAGGTCCTTGGTTTATTCGCTTCTGAAGGACTCCCGAAAATGATTGACCGCCCTAGTGAAACGCCTTCTTTGTCAGACATGACAAGCTCGGCGATCCAGCGCTTGAATAAAGACAAAGATGGATTCTTCCTCATGGTCGAGGGAAGCCAGATCGATTGGGCCGGACATGATAATGATATCGTAGGTGCAATGAGTGAAATGGAAGACTTTGAAAAAGCATATAAAGCGGCCATCGAATTTGCGAAGAAAGACAAACATACCCTAGTGGTGGCTACTGCGGATCACTCTACAGGAGGATTCTCGATCGGGGCAAAAGGAATATATAACTGGTATGGTGAACCGATCAAGGCAGCCAAACGCACCCCTGACTTCATGGCGGATGCCATCGTCAAAGGAGCCGATGTCGAAAAGACGTTAAAGCAATATATTAATCAAAATGAAGTGAAGCTAACTGACGCTGAAATCAAAACGGTAACAGAAGCTGCCAAATCAAAAAATGTGACGAACGTCGATAATGCCATCGAAGCCATATTCGACAATCGGACCAATACTGCATGGACTACCGGGGGACATACAGGTGAAGATGTTCCGGTCTACGCATATGGACCATATAAAGAACGTTTTGCAGGGCAGGTCGATAACACGGATCAAGCCAAAATCATCTTTGATCTATTAAAGAAGTAAAAACGCTTCAGGGAGGGATTCAATGAACAGACTGATGATTGGTGCCCTGTTATTAACCGCATTTGGTGCTCTTAATACACAACCAGCTTACAAAGAAGAAACGACAGCTAAAGAAAAAACAGAGGAAATTGCAAGACCACTGGTAAAAGAGGATGTCTATGTTCCGAATCCACAGCTTCCTGATGATATAAAATTGAACCAGATCGGTCAGAACGTTTCCGATGCAAAAGGCGAATTGACTTTGAAGGGCTATAAAAAAGTGAATGAAACAGTGAATGTTGGCCCGATCGAGGTTAAAGTCAAAGAAATGAAAGTGATGCATGCCACTCCGGATTACAGCATGATTGATTTCTTCCACGGCTATACGCATGATGAGGATTTCGATATCGTAAAAATGAACGTGGAAATTAAAAACAATTCGGATAAAAAACTCAAGTTTTCCCCAGTTGCCTTCCTTGAAACGAACAGTGGAGAACATCTGACATGGGAAGATGATATCTACTTGGAAGAACTTTCTGGTGAAATAGAAGGAAACGGTTCAAAAAGCGGAAACATTGGTTTCATTGTAAATGATGGGAACATAAAGGGCATATCCTTCATGACAAGCGATGCGGTGGATGAAGAAGAGAAAGTCCTTGCAAAAGGCAAGCCAGCTGAATTCGCTTTTTAAAGAATATGTATAAATGCCTTGGAAAAATAAAATACTAGAACAAGTGATGGGGTTTACTATCACTGAACGGAATATCCAAATCCTAATGATGAGGTGACACAGAATGAGCTATAAAGATCAATTAGATCCACATTCTCAAAAGTTTCACCATAATTGGACAAGACCTAAGCGTTCAAAATCTCAAGTTAATGGTCATACGCAAGAATCACAAACGAACATTATACTAAGAAGCAATGCAAAGGCTCACAGGTGGTAACGGATATTTCCGACAAAGAAGGAGGCTCCCAGCGAGTCTTCTTCTTTATATTTAATCCAGAAAACAGATCAAGGCATACATGGCTTTTCACTCATAATTATGATACCATTTACCTTTAAGATTGAAGTGATGAGCTTGGCGTGAAACTGGAGTTTCGATTCCGATTGAAAGTTTCACTTTATACAAATAGAGGACGTGAATTGTAATGATTAAAATTGAAATCCCTGCAGCGGATATAAGCATCAAACAAAGAAAGCAAGTTATAGAAGGAGACGAACCTGTCATTCCTGAAATTTACGGGTTTATCGATTTTCATTTGATTCCCCGTGATAAAGGCGGCATCATCTTGTTTTACAATGAGAATGATGAACTGATTTTTGTCGGTAAGGCCCGTAAATTAAGACCAAGGGTCAAGAAGCATTTCGAGGATAATGTTTCTCCGATTAAAGAGCATCGTAATGAAGTCAAGAAAATTGACATTCTTTTAGTCGAAGACGCTATGGAACGTGAAATCTATGAAACGTACATGATCAATAAGCTTCATGCTAAATACAACGTCGACAAAGTGTTTTATAAATAAGAAGTACCTATGAAAAGCTGACTGCATATGCACTCAGCTTTTTTTTGTGTGCAAACTTAAGTTTACATATGTCCAAAAATAATTTCATACATTTACAGCTGCTACATGCCAGGTTAACATTGTTGGTTTATATTTAGAGTATTCCAATACATTCTCAGGAGGAAGCTATTGAAGAAAATACTTTGTAAAAAGGTGTTGGTTATCTCGATCGGGACAGTGATTGCCTTTGGGAATTTAACGTGGTCCGTGTCACAAGCTTCTAAATTGGCGAAACAGAGAGAAATTGAAACTTTTGAACAAAAGACAGTAAAATCTTCAGGGTGGGAAATGGCGGAATAAGCATAGTGACGAATGATTTTTTTCCCGATTTGCAACAAAGAAAAAGAAAAATATATTGGAAAATGAAACGTTGTGGATGATCAGCAGCTTGTCAAATACATTAAATGATATAACTCAATGGAGGTTCTTTACACAAGATGTTATGTGTGATTGGGCTTCCTTTTAATTTTTGTTTTAAGTTTCATGAAGAATGTCAGCACCGTTCATTTATCCGTGATTACAATTGTCAGCAAAAGTATTCGGAGGCAATTTTAAAAAAACTTGCAAATAGTAATGATTACGTTTTATTATTAAAGGGTGTTTTTACTTGTGAGATAGCTTCGGCGTTTAAATCGTAATGATTTTGATTTACGGTGAGGTATTAGGTAAAGGAGTGGGAAGTGATGGAGATGAAGAAAATTCCGGTTACGGTATTGAGTGGATACCTTGGTGCGGGAAAGACGACACTTTTGAATCATATTCTTGAAAATCGGAATGATCTGAAGGTTGCCGTCATCGTTAATGATATGAGTGAAATCAATATTGATGCTTCTCTGGTCAAGCAGGGAGGATTTACCCGGACGGATGAAAAACTGGTGGAAATGCAGAATGGCTGCATTTGCTGTACGCTTCGTGAGGATTTGATGATTGAAGTGGAGAAATTGGCGAAACAAGGGGACATTGATTACATCGTGATTGAATCGACTGGGATAAGTGAACCGGTACCTGTAGCTCAAACCTTCTCGTATGTTGATGAAAGCATGGGAATTGATTTAGGGGAATATTGCCGGCTCGATACGATGGTTACCGTTGTTGATGGGTATAACTTTTGGCAAGACTTCACTTCAGGAGAAACACTTATTGACAGGATGCAGGCAACTGATGCTGCGGATGGCAGGGAAGTGGTCGATCTATTAATAGATCAGATAGAATTTGCCAATGTCATCCTGTTGAATAAAATCGATCTAATTGATGCTGATGCCGTTGAGGAATTGAAAGCGGTTCTTCAAAAAATGAATGCCGATGCGAGGATCATCGAAACAAACCATTCCAAGGTGCCGCTAAAGGAGGTATTGAATACACATTTATTTGATTTTGAAAAGGCAAGCCAAGGAGCCGGCTGGATAAAGGAATTGAATGAAGAGCATATTCCGGAGACCCTGGAGTACGGGATTTCTTCCTTCGTTTACAGAAGGAAAATACCCTTTCATCCCGAGAGGCTGATGGAGTGGTTGGAAAACTGGCCCGTACAAGTGGTGAGGGCAAAGGGCTTCCTTTGGCTGGCAACGAGAAATGATACGGCAGGCTTGCTATCGCAGGCAGGACCGTCATTAACTTTACAAGCAGCCGGTAAATGGATTGCAGCATACCCTGAGGAAGAACAGCGCCGAATTTTAAAGGAGGCACCTGAATTATTGGAACGGTGGGATGCAGTATACGGTGACAGGATGACGGAGCTGGTGATGATTGGCATTCAAATGAATCAACAGGAAATCGAAACTGAATTAGATCAATGCTTATTGACGGAAACTGAGTTGCAGCAGGATTGGTCTCTGTACGAAGATCGATTGCCTGCATTCACGGAAATCGTTCATTAAAAAACTTTAGGAGGAAACAAAAATGAGAGTGAACATTACTTTAGCATGCACAGAAACAGGGGACCGAAATTATATCACGACGAAAAACAAGCGGAATAATCCAGATAGGATCGAATTGAAAAAGTACTGCCCGCGATTGAAGAAACACACGCTTCACCGTGAAACGAAGTAATTTTAAGGTTTAAATCGGAATGATTATGTTTTATTGAAGAGAATGGATGTAAAAGGTGGGAAGTTCATGTTGGAATGGATCATAATTGGCGGAGGCATTCAAGGTATGACGATGGCTGCATTTTTACTTAAGTCAGGAAAAACGACGGTGGACCAGCTGGCGATTGTCGATAGATATGAAGAACCATTGGCAAGATGGAAGCATTGTACGGAAGTCATTTCAATGCCATATTTACGTTCTCCATCCGTACACCATCTGGATGTGAATCCCTTCAGCCTGCAGAAATATGTGGAGAAGGCAGACTGGAAAAATAACTTTTACGGCCAATATAAGCGGCCATCCTTAAAATCCTTCAATGAACATTGTGTTCACTTGGCTGATGATTTATCCATTAAGCAGGCATGGGTGCAAGGGGAAGTCATCTCTGCCTGCAAAACGGGACAGAGCTGGGAAATCCAATTGCAGAACAAGCAACGGCTTGTGGGACAAAAACTTGTGATTTCAATTGGTATTGGCGAACAGCCTTATTGGCCTGATTGGGCACAGCAATTCAAACAAGAGCATGGTGGTCCCATTTACCACATATTCGATGAAAATATTCCGGAGCTGACACAATTGCAGGGGCCCATCACGATCATTGGGGGCGGCATATCTTCTGTCCATCTAGCTTTAAAGCTAAGTAAAATCTATCCCCATGATGTAACGGTTCTGAAGCGGCATCATTTTAGAATTCATGATTTCGACAGTGATCCTGGTTGGTTGGGGCCGAAAAAACAGCGACCTTTCCGTGCTATAACCAGCTATCAAAAAAGACGCGAGACCATTATCCAGGCCCGTAATAAGGGATCCATCCCACCTGACATACATAAAGCGTGTATGAATCAGGTTAAACAGGGATTATTGCGTGTAATGGATGTTGAGGTGATAAGCGCTGTGTGGAGGGACGGGCGTATCTGCCTCAGGGATAAAAACGAAAAGGTCATTCAAGAAACGGGGACGATCCTTTTAGCGACCGGCTTTAAGTCATCGATGCCAGGGAAGGATTGGCTGACGCCAGTCATCCGGTCGCATGATTTACGCTGCGCGGAATGTGGTTATCCAATCATTTCGCAGTCGTTGCAGTGGGGACCTGGTTTATATGTCACGGGTGCATTGGCTGAACTTGAAATGGGACCGATATCCAGGAATATATCAGGGGCAAGACAGGCAGCGGAACGAATTGTGAATAGTTTATAGATTTTCATAAATTAAAGATCTTAAAAAAGGAGAATATAAATGGCGAAAAAATCCAAGGTGATAAAAGCACAAAAACAGTTGGCAATGGTCGAAAAGTATGCAGAACTTAGAAAGGAATTGAAAGAGAAAGGGGATTATACCGCATTGGCCAAACTCCCTCGCGATTCCTCGCCGACAAGGGTCCACAATCGTTGTGGAGTATCGGGGAGGCCACGTGGATATATGCGCAAATTCAACATGTCACGTATCGTTTTTAGGGAACTTGCTCATAAAGGGCAACTGCCGGGTATCAAAAAGTCAAGCTGGTGAAGCGGGAAAGGATCAAGTTCATTCATAAGAAAAGGGGCCTATGTTAAATAAGGGGTTGTTATCTTGGGATTTTATTGAACTTGACGAAGCGGCTTGTAGAGTGAACGTTAAAAAAGCAGAAGTCTTTAAGACTCTGCTTTTTACCTTTGGAAAAATTCAATCCACTCTTTTTCCGGTCCATATACGTAGAAATAGCGATAACCATTTGGAAGGGTGACTATCTCTTCATCAATCAGCTCAGTGTTATCCATGCTTTTGATCCGGGCGTATTCTTCTTCGATATCATCCACGGTAATGGCAAAATGGTGGATCGTTGCCTCGGATGGCAGTGTGTCACTATATCCCTGAATCAACTCTATTTCTGTTTCGTTCGACTCTTCGTATCCCAGAAATGCCAGTTCGATTACCCCATTAGTATGTGTCATCCGTGCTTTTAATTTTAAATCCAGCACATCTTGATAAAAGGCGATGGACTTTTCAAGATCTTTTACAACGACGCCAATGTGATCGACCCTTTTCACAGCCAAGAAATCTTCCTCCTTCATATGTCCGGATGCAAATTGCTAATATTAGTATATATAAGATTATTCGAAATTAAATTACATTTTTATAGCCGTTTTTAGATAATTTTTTAAATGATGTTAATTAAGGGAAAGTATTGCTGAATAATAAAAAAATGACAAATGGCTTATGGGATAATATTTTTCTGGATTCTTTTCTTGTAAAGAAAGGCATTCATCATTTTCTAGGGCAAAAATTTGTTTCTAAATGGAATAGCCGATATACTTATTGAAACAACTCCATTATTAATGGATAGGAAAGGAGAGGTAGTATGGGAAAAATTCGTGAAGGTGAAGTTTTCACCCTTACCGATGACAGCGATGAAGGCCATGAAGTTGAGGTTTTAGGATCATTGGATGTAGAAGGAACGGAATATGTAGCAGTAGGTTTGCTTGAAGATATTGAAGAGGATACAGATGAAGATATCGATATTTTCTTTTTCAGGGTCGAAGGTGAAGGTGAACTGCTCGATATCGAATCGGATGAAGAATTCGAAAAGGTATCATTGGCGTTTGAAGCGGCATTTGAAGCGAAAGAATGACAAGATAAAAGGCGGCACATTATGTGTCGCCTTTTTTTATGTATAAAGAAAGTATTGGCCCCGCCTTCGCCAAATACCATGATAGCCACGCGTGCTATCCAGCCTTACTTAAGTATAGGGTACTATTATTGATAGGACGTGTACGATATATGAATATTTTGTTAATAAACGGAGTATTTTTCCATATCCAAGACATAGGATAAAAATGGAGGTGATGGGATGGCCGTTGTTAAGCACACTGATGCCGATATTGCCTTATTGGCAAGATTGCTTAGGGCGGAAGGCGAGGGTGAAGGTGATCAAGGCATGTTGATGATCGGTAATGTAGGAGTCAATCGGATTAGGGCGAATTGTTCCGATTTCAAAGGATTGAGGACGATTCCAGATATGATTTATCAGGAGCATGCCTTTGAAGCTGTACAGAAGGGATATTTTTATCAGCGGGCAAGGGATAGGGAAAAAAGGCTTGCGCGCAGAAACGTAAATGGTGAAAGGCTATGGCCCTCTAAATTTAGCCTATGGTACTTCAGGCCGCCGGGAGATTGTCCGGCAACCTGGTATAATCAGCCCCTGGTTGGGCGTTTCAAGCTTCATTGCTTTTATGAACCAACAGGTACAGAATGCCCGAACATTTATAATACATTTTAAGGAGGAGGCTGAACCTTATGGAGGTTTGGCCTCTTTGTGCATCAGTCTTTAACTAGGAAAAATCATATGATAAAACTGGCAAATGATTTACTGATACTGTAAAATTGAGACTGTAAATTTCCGGATAAGAAAGGAATAAAAAAATTGATGAGTAAAAGGCTTATTAATTATGGACAAGGGCAAATGGGAATACAGCCGGAGGATAATACCGAGAAATTTAAATCTTTCATGGAGAACAACCCGGACGCCATTTCCATTGTTGATCTGGAAGGAAAGACCCTTCAAGTGAATGCAGCTTTTGAAGAGTTTTTCGGTTGGACGAATGATGAGCTCATTGGCATGCCATTTCCTATTATTCCTGATTTCTTGAAGGAATCAGTCAATGAATTGCATGACCAGATTAAGGCAGGGGTACAAAAGAAAGGCTTTGAAACGGTCAGGTTAAGGAAGGATGGCCAGTTAATCGATGTAAGCATCTCCCTGTTCAATATTCGGGATGATGAAAATGAGCCGTGCGCCCTGGTTTTCGTTTATCGGGATATCACGAATCAAAAACTTGCTGAAGCTGCCTTGAAGGAAAGTGAGCAAAGGTATCGCAGTTTAGTGGAGGTGTCACCTGAAGCGATTTTTGTACATCGCAATGGGATCATCGAGTATATGAATCCCATGGGGGCGAAAATGCTTGGGATGGATAGTGTGGAGGATATTATCGGTAAATCGGTTTTTCAGTTCGTTCACCTGGAGTCCCGGGAAAGTGTACAAAAAAGAATCGATATCATGAGGGATGATCATCAGGCTGTTGGTTTACTGGAACAAAAATTCATTCGACTTGACGGACAAGTATTTTATGGAGAAACACTCGGTCTTCCGATTATTTATAAAGGTCAGCCGGCCATACAGGTATTCTGCAGGGATATTACCGAGCGTAAAAAGACCGATGAGCTGCTCTGTAAATCCAATATGTTATCAGCGGTAGGACAGATGGCTGCAGGCATCGCGCACGAATTAAGAAATCCATTAACTACGGTCAAAGGATTTTTACAATTATTAAGGGAAAATCCTGAGCAAAAGGACTATCTTGAAATGACGGTCAGCGAAGTTGAAAAGATCGAAACCCTGGCCAATGAATTTTTAAGTTTAGCAGAGCCTGAAGCGAAGGTTTGTGAATACATCCAGCTTAACGATATATTGGATAGTGTGATTACGTTAGCCGAGTTACAAGCGATATTGAATGATGTTGAATTCATCAAAGAATATAATACGGATTCGGCATCTGTCTTTGGCGAACCGAATCAGTTAAAACAAGTATTCACGAATGTAGTCAATAATGCGTTAGAAGCCATGCCGAATGGCGGCAAACTTCATATACAGTTACACCATGGAGGAGACTCTGCAATGATCCGATTCATTGATTCAGGCTGCGGAATCTCAAATGAGCGTATGCAGCACCTAGGGCAGCCATTTTATAGCACCTCTGAAAAAGGAACGGGGTTTGGGCTCATGGTCAGTACTAAAATCATCCATGAGCATAATGGGGAAATTCATTTCAGCAGCGAAGTGGGAGAAGGGACGATTGTAGAGATCAGACTCCCTATAAATGAAAGTTCACAATGAAAGTGACGAGAAGCCATGCTCTCGTCACTTTTTTGGTTTATAGCTTAACGATCGTTCTGCCTCTTGCTTCCCCTTTTAATAGGGTAGGAAGGACGTCAGGCAATTCATTAAGTGTAATTTCCTGTTGAACGAGCTGTTCTAAATGCTCGAGTTTAAAGTCGGTGGCAAGGCGATGCCATACTTTCAATCTTGTTTCCATCGGGCAATTGACCGAATCGATCCCAAGTAGATTAACCCCTCTTAGGATGAATGGAAAGACGGTGGCAGGAAGGCTTGTACCAGCTGTCAACCCACTGACCGCCACAGCTCCGCCATACTTGATTTGGCTAAGGACTGAAGCTAACGGTTCGCCGCCGACGGGATCTACCGCCCCGCTCCACTTCTGTTTGCCCAGTGCCCGCAGCTTGCCATCATATACTTCTTCACGCGATACGATGGTCGCCGCACCGATTTCCTTCAAATATTTATGTTCCGATTCTTTTCCTGTACTCGCCTCAACGGAATAGCCAAGTTTGGAAAGGATCGAGACTGCAAAACTGCCGACTCCGCCAGTTGCACCAGTGACAAGTACGCTCCCTTGCCCAGGGGTGAGGTTATTTTCTTCCAGTCGCAGAACCGATAAGGCTGCAGTGAAACCGGCCGTTCCGATGATCATGGCCTCTTTCATTGTAAGGCCATCAGGAAGCGGGACGATCCACTCTGCAGGAACACGGGCAAATTGACTATAGCCCCCTGATTGGGAAACGCCAATCCCGTAGGAGGTCGCAATGACTTCGTCTCCTTCTTTAAAGCGGGAATCCGCAGATGAAACGACAACACCAGCCATGTCGATTCCCGGAACGATCGGATAGCTGCTGACAATGTTTCCATTTGGAATTGCTGCAAGGCTGTCTTTATAGTTCACACCGGAATAATGAACACGGATGAGCACTTCGCCTTGAGGTAGATCATCTAGAGATAGTTGCTGAATGTTAACGGTGAATTGATCATCTTGCTTGTTCACGACCAATGCATCAAATTGCTGTATCATGGTTCGTTCCCCCTTAAAAATAATGTTCTACCCCATTATAAAAGAAAAAATATAGGAATGTATAATGATACAATTCGAAATAATAGCGCTCGCTTTTCTTTCTGCTTCTAAAAATGGTACTATTAGATTTGATTCAGTTCATATTAAAGGAGATGTTTAACATGGCTAAAAAAGGATACATACTTATGGAAAATGGAGAAAAAATCGAATTCGACCTTTTCCCGAACGAAGCACCGAACACAGTGGCTAACTTCGAAAACTTGGCTAACACAGGATTTTATAATGGCGTAGTCTTTCACCGTGTAATCCCTGGTTTCGTAAGCCAAGGCGGAGATCCAACAGGTACAGGTGCAGGCGGAAGCGGCAAGCAAATCAAATGTGAAACAGAAGGAAACCCTCATAAACATGAGGCAGGAAGCCTATCGATGGCACATGCCGGAAAAGACACAGGCTCAAGCCAATTCTTTATCGTGCATGAACCACAACCGCATCTTAACGGTGTTCACACAGTATTCGGTAAAGTGACATCTGGACTTGAAACAGCCAAAGCTATGAAAAATGGCGACAAAATGGAAAAAGTCGAAGTTTTTGACGCTGAATGATGAAAGCGAAAAGAGGGGGCATTATGCTCCCTCTTTCTTTTTGCACTGTTCATGAGTGGAAACAGGGGAATGTAGAGTCATTTTGGCGTCATGCTTTCAGTGAAATGATATTCGACCTCTGTCAAGGTTTCCGAAATGGCCCATAATCTTTTCGAGATTTCTTCATTATATAAGGAATCGATGATATCATCTTTTCTCGGAAAGCCTTTCCTGCTCTTCTTTCCATCGGGTCCGATATACTCCCCGCCTGTTAATGTAGGTTCCGTTGCGGCATAAAGGGTAGGCAATGCTCCCATACTCGCCGGCTGGGTGATGGTTTTCGAAAGAAAATGCACGAATCTATTTACGGGTTTGCCAGATCCGCGAGACATGAGATTAGTATGGGAAAGGCCCGGATGACAGGCGATGCTGATCGGGTTTGCATCATGCTGGTTGAATTTATTCTGTAATTCGCGGGCGAAGAGTAGATTCGCCAGCTTGCTTTGCCCATAGTATTTCATTGGTTTATAACCGTTTTCACCATTTAGGTTTTCGAAGTCTATATATCCATTGATGGCGGCCAAGCTGCTCAATGTGACCACACGCGATCTTGGCGTAGAAAGGATACGCGGAAGAAGGAGGCCTGTCAAAGCAAAATGACCGAGATGATTGCTGCCGAATTGCAGCTCGAAACCATCTTTCGTCTTACTGTATGGCGGAATCATCACACCCGCGTTATTGATGAGGACGGACAGAGAGTCATAGTTTTCCTGAAAGGAATCAGCAAAATGCCGAATACTGCTTAAATCACTTAAATCCAGCTGCATCACGTGTACATTCGCCTTAGGATGGACCGATAAGATTCTATCGACTGCCTTTTCACCTTTTGAAGCATTCCGGACTGCAAGGATGATCTCTGCCCCCTTACCGGCCAGTGCAAAAGCCGTTTCGAAGCCAATTCCACTATTTGCACCAGTAATCACAATGGTTTGCCCCGATACATCTGCCATTTCTTCGCCATTCCACTTTTCACTCATCCAATCACACCTTCCCACACGGTCTATACCTATCATATACCCAAATAATTCCTATATGTCACATTCTGTGGCGGGAACATGTGCCTGTATTCTATTTTTTAAAAAAGCTCTTTTTGTTAAGATTGTTGTTTTTAAAACGAAACGATTTAAGGTTGATTGGAGCGGAAGTGCGAGACTCCTGCGGGAGCAGCGGGACAGGTGAGACCCCACAGGCGTTCACGCCGAGGAGGCTCACCGCCCGCCCCGCGGAAAGCGAGCAATGGAGGGCAAATCAACCACACCGCATTACTTGGTGAATAGCAACAGAGTATGCGAAAACAGCCTTTAAAAAAATTAGCCGCCCATTAAATAATCCATTATATTTTTCAAAATCAGAATGACGGTTACTATGATAAATAATACCCTTACATATGCCACTCCCTTCTTAATGGCGAATTTAGATCCGGCCAAAGCACCTGCTATCATGGAGATCCCCATCGGTATTCCGTAGGAAAAGTTGACGGTATCAAGGAAAATGAACATGATCAGTGCTGCCAGATTGCTTCCGAAGTTCAAAAATTTTGCATTTCCTGCAGAGTGCAAAAAATCAAAGCCAATCATTAAAAAGGCAAAGAGAATGAAAGATCCCGTTCCAGCGCCCAAAAACCCATCATAAAAACCAATGGCAAATATAGCAAACGCAAATAGTACAGCCTTTTGCCATGTGAGTTTATGGTAAGTCGATTTCTGTCCCCAGTCCTTTTTAAAAAAGGTATAAATGGCAATAGCTATTAATAGAACCAAGATCATTGGCTTTAATAATTCAGGCGAGACGAAATTAACAACCCAAGCGCCCAGCAGGGAACCTATGAAAATCAGTGGGAAAAGTTTGGATACCAATCGAAAATCAACCTTACCTGAGCGAATGAAGGCAATGGTGCTTGTTAAAGACCCCATGGAACTCGCTAACTTATTCGTTGCGATCGCTTGAGAGGGGGGAAGTCCAGAAAATAATAAAGCGGGTATGGAAATCAGGCCTCCGCCGCCTACCACAGAATCAATGAATGCTGCCAAAAATCCGAAAAACATCAGCAGCAAGAGTGTTGAAATTTGTATATCCTCCATCCAAAAAGCCTCCGTATCAATGGCATTATGGCTGAAATGCTTGTTATGCCGAAGCCATAATCCAAAGTTTTTCTATTAGTCACTATTTAAATAGTAACTAATAAAACCCATTCTGTAAATGAGAATATTATGAGTCATACCTTTTGAAATCGAATAGATTTCGATAAGAGATTTGGTATGATAGGCATATAACTTACTAAAAGCACTAGGAGGTACTATGCAAGATATCATTCAAAAACTACAGTCTCTCGGGTTTAGTCAATATGAAGCAAAGGCTTATGTTTCTTTGGTTCGCCAAGGTCCAACCAGTGCCTATCAAGTAAGCAAGGAATCAGGAATTCCCAGGGCCCGCATCTATGAGATATTAAACGGACTGCAAGAAGAGGGAATCGTCTTAAAAGAGGAAATCAATGACTCGATAAAATATTCACCGTTACCAGTCGATGTGTTTTTGGAGTCGGTTCAATCAAAATGGAACAATACCTATCAATCCATCAGCCATACACTAAAACAATTTGAGAAAATCGAACCGATGTCCGATAATCGTGTAATGACGCTTAAGGGGGAAGGGCATATCCTTTCCTTTTGCCGTACTCTGATTCACAAAGCCGAGAAAAGGGTGGTGGTTTCCTTATGGGACGAGATGTATGGAAAACTTGAACAAGAGCTAAAGGGGGCTGCCGCGCATTGCACTCTCAAGGGGATTGCCTTTCATGTTGAAAAACCATTATCAGGTATAGACATACATCGCAAAACAAGTTATGTGGAAAATATCGGAGAAAACAAATGGTTCATCTTATCCATTGATGGCAAGGAGACGATTTACGGCCCTTCTCCCGAAACGAGAGAAACGGCTTTCTACACAGATGATCCCATTCATATCAATTTTCTCGAAAATTACATTTGGCATGATATCCTCGTTAACCGCTTGGTTAAAAAGAATGAAGAAGATACCGAGAAGTGGATTTCAAGTGAAAGAGACCGTTTTTTCTCCCTATAGAAAAAAAGCTGATAGCCCCATTGCAGGGGGGCTATCAGCTTTTTTATTTTTGTATCAAAAGTCATTCGGATAAAAGGGTTTTAGGAAATCTGATGGCCGTGGGCAAGCTGGATTTATCCCGATAAGATCTGTAAGACACAATCGGATGATCATGGGCTTGAACATCCAACTGGAGAATCTGTGAGCTTTTCATTTCCAAATAGTACGTAACGTCTTCTTTTTGTAAATGATAAAAAGAAAAGGGGATCCCTAAAAGGTTTTTCCTGATTAGTTTTGTTTCAGGCTGATTGATGATGTGCTCACTCAATTCCGCTATCGTAACAGAGGTTGTTCCTGTAATTGCTGTTATTTTTTCTTTTGCATAATCGACTGCATGACTGAAGGTACCGGCAATATTCTTCAAGATTCCGTTCATGGGGGGCATCTCCTTTTAATTAGGCTATGTTTGTAGTATGGTACCTGGCTAATGCTTTATGCAAAAAATACGCGTAGATGATATAGAATTGTCACTTTATGAACATGATTAAGAAGTGTGCAATGAAATCAAAAAAAGCAATCAAGGAAGGACAGGGAAAATGTCAATGAAGGTCAAAGCATGAAGAATAAAAAAATGTATATGGGCCTGCTTTTCATCACAATCCTCGCTTTTTCAATATGGTTCATTCAGTTGAATATCGATGTGAACTCAAGAGCGGAAAAAGGGAAAGACGCCGAGGCGGATAGTCATGAGAAAGTAGAAAAATTGCTTAAAAAAATGACACTTGAAGAAAAAATCGGACAGCTTATGATGGTCGGTTTCAGGGGAACTGAAAAGGGCAATGAAATCACGGAGCTTATCGAACAAAAACATATAGGAGGCGTCATTTATTTTGACCGCAATATGAAATCGCCTAAACAAGTGGCTAGATTATCCAACTCGCTTCAGCAAACGGCCAATCAAAGTACACATTCGCTTCCGTTGATGGTGGCCATCGATCAGGAAGGAGGGGACATCATCAGGATGAAGGAAAGGGTATCTCCCCTCCCTGCGCAACAGGATCTTGGAAAAAATGCCTCTATTGAAGACATGTACAAGGTGGCCAAATTGAATGGAACAGAACTTGGATCCATGGGGATTAACATTAATTTCGCCCCTGTACTAGATCTATCGCAAACGGATAAGCGTTCATTGGGGCAAGATCCCAAAAAGGTCTATCAATACGGAAAGAAAGCCATTCAAGGCTTGAATGATGCATCGATAACTGGTGCATTGAAGCACTTTCCTGGAAACGGACGCAGCGAAATCGATCCGCATGTCGAAACATCTTCCGTTGAGGCAAACCAACTTGATCTGGAAAATTCGGATATTTATCCTTTCAAGCAAATCATAAGTGAAATGGATAACCAAAAGTTTTTCGTGATGGTGACCCACATTAAATATCCAGCCTATGATAAAGAAAAACCAGCAAGCCTATCTAACATCATCATAGAAGACCTGCTTCGGGGGAAACTCAAATATGAAGGGATTGTCGTTACCGACGATTTGGAAATGGGTGCTGTGAACAAGTATTACTCCTATGAAGAGATGGGGAAGCAGGCAATCCTTGCAGGAGCTGATTTATTACTTGTGTGTCATGAATACTCCCATGAGCTTGAAGTATATAACGGATTGCTACAAGCGGTAAAAGCAGGGGAAGTTCCAATGGATAGAATTAACGAGTCAGTGAAAAGAGTGCTGACATATAAACTTTACAATATGAAGCAAACGAAAACTGACCCGGATCAAGCTGAAAAAGTAGTGGGAAATCCAGAAAGCATAAAGTATATCGAAAGCCTGGGCGATGATGAATAAAAGCGAAGCCACTCTCTCAAAAGGATGCTTTTGTTTAAATCAGCTGATAGAGGGAATACTATATATGACTAACTTGAAGGAGGAAACTAACATGCCATCAAACAAAATGCTTGGAACCGTCCTGATAGGAGCAGCCGCATTTTTAATGCGCAATAAGAAAACCCGTGAAAAAACCATGAGTCAAATAAAGTCCCTAGCCACACCGGAAACCATCGATAAGGTTAAGGGCCAATTCCAATCAATAACCAAAACAAAATCAAGTAATCCTTCCGTACGTTAAGGTGAAATAACCCATTAAAAGTTTTAATGGGACAAGACTGTAAATTAGAGAAAAACTAGTTTACAGTCATTTTCTTCTTGAAAAAGTTCCAGTTGATCCGCTCCCGTTCCGCCGACTGTCTGCCAAGCCTCCTTGGCTAGTCAGGGGTTCGCACATAGAGGGTTCATTCGTATAAATCATGGTTCGGGGTGAGAGCATTTCGAACTTCTTTTGTCATCAAACTGTCCCCGCTAAAAGGGGGCTTTTTTAATTGCTTAATATCCAGCAGTAAAAGGAAAAGCACCCGTTACTTTAGAAGACCTTGGAAAGGTCTTCTAAAGTACAAGTGCTTTCATGAATGGTCAATGATCATTCAGCTTCATCTTCACCGTCATCTTCTTTGTTGAACCAAAGCGGATCCTCATTATCGACTTCACCATTATAATTAATCAGGATTTCTTCTCCTGCTTTTATGTCGGTGTAAGCAAAGAAATCAAACGTATGATTCTTGAAGTTTATGTCATACGTAGCGTTGGGTGTATAAGAATGATTAAACAGCATGCCATAACCCAAAAGCATGGCAGTATGGTTAATTCCATATTCAAACGCATAATCAGCCAGCAATGTTTTCTCTATGAAAACATGCTCCTCGTTCGGATAAGCAATGACAGGTGCCTCATGCAAAAGCTCACCCTTTTTAATGTCTCGTGTTGCGAATACGCCTCTATTGAACTCACCATCACTGAGTGTGGAAGTTTTAACTTCAATCATGTTCGTCACCTTCTTGTTCTATTCAATATAGTCCAGATCATCTAAGCTTGACAGTTAATAAGAAGAAAAGCAACTATTTTACGGAATTAATCAATTTTAACAAACGGCACGATTGTTTTTTATGCGGCTCTACCGGTACCGTGGGACGGAATTCTTCACATGAGGAAAAAAAAAGGTAGCGAACGGCTGAAGTAATCCGGATAGCCCCGAATATCCATTCCAATAAAAAAACACCTCCGCTAGAAGACAAGCTAGGGAGGTGTCGTTCATATAGGTAAATCCCTTAATTCACACCGACAGCTGTAAAGGCATTTTTGACAGCTGTGACTTCTGCACTGCTAGAACCGTATAAATCAGAGGCCGCTTGTACGACTGCCGCTTTGGCTTGTGAAAATGTCGACGAGGAAGTTAAATAAACCGTGTTTGCCCGGTAAAAGATGGTCCCCAGTTTATCGATGCCAATCCCGGATACGCTCACGCCATGGTGAGTTCCGCCTGCAGAGATCAAATAGGCCGCCTTATTGATGATTCCGCTGTTCGTATGGACTCCGCCATTATCACCGGTTCCCGTATAGCGGTTCGAATAATGGTCAGGGTCACCATTCAATGTAGGATTAGCCATTGAACGAAGTGCATCACCTGAAATGTTAGGTGTGTAAATATCTTCGCCGATCAAATAATCGGCTTTGTCACTTTGATTCTTGAATTCGACGACCGTGCCAAAAATATCAGAAATCGCTTCATTCAAAGCACCGGATTCATTCTGATAGGTAAGATTCGATTCCGAGGAAGTCACGGCATGCGTCAGTTCATGTGCAACGACATCCAGACCGCCCGACAGTGGGATGAACGTCGTGCCATCTCCATCACCGTAAACCATTTGGGTGCCATCCCAGAATGCATTATTATATCTTGAGCCATAATGAACGGTCGATTTCAGGCTGGTTCCATTTCCATCATAAGAGTTCCGTCCAAACGTGGATTTATAATAATCATAGGTTTTACCTGCATAATTATGGGCATCAACCGCAGCTTTATCGGTAGAAGTAGTGAAAGCATTTGTCGTGTTGGAAAAGAGTGTACCAGGCAATGTTGAACGGTTATTGGCATTATAAGTATAGATGCCTTTCCCGCGTGTATTGTCCTGTAAATAGTATTGGCCGTTGGATAAGGTAGTGTTCAATGACACGGTATTGTTTAAGACGCCGGTGCCCGTTCCGACGGAATTGGTCCCCGTCACTTCATCTAGTGTATTAAATTTATTCAGGATTTTACCTGTTTTGACTGATATGAAATAATTATGATTTCCTGGTTCGGGACTTAAGAACTTCAAATTGACTTTATATACATAATCGGCCTTGCCTTCATTTGCGTATACATATAGGTCGGATTCAGGTGATTGTTCGTAGGCAGGAGTGAACCCAAGATCCGCTTCAGCTATTTTGATAGCTTCGGATTTACTGATGCCTTTTTTAGCCTTTTTCCCTAATTTCGTGTTTAGATTGGCTTCAACCGTACCGGACACGACCGTCAGTACACCTTTAGTGTCAATCAATACTGCTTGTGTCGAATTCCATACAGGGACGCCTTTATAGGTTTGTTGCAATTTAAGGACGGTATTGCCTAGTTCATCCTTGCTTTCTTTCTGGATCGTGAAGGAGTCTTTCGCCTTTTGTTTTTCTAGCTTGTAAGACTTTTTGTTTTCATCAAAAAAGGTAAGAATGATATCTTCTGCAGTTTGCTTTGATGGGTCCGTAAGTTTCCCAGACTTGAATTCTAGCGAATCCTTATGCTTATTGTACTTTTCAACACTTAACACATTTTTTGCCGCTAAAGCTTCTTGATGGGGAATAGCAGAAAATAATAGACCGAGAGATAGTGCAGTTCCTAAAAATACCTTACCCTTCATAACACTCAACTCCTTCATGAGAATAACCTCATTTTTACATCGTTTCATATTATTCACAAACGGAGAAAACTTCCAAAAAATATGACATTTAAAGGAATAAAATGGAGAAAAATGGTTTTTGGGAGAAATATTCTCTGAATATATTCTTATAGTAATATTTGGAATGTATGTAAATTGAACCAAATGAATAAAAGTGCAAAAAAACATGGCATAATGTGCAAAAAAATGTGGCGTAAAGTGCAAAATATTTTGTCTATTAAGGGCGTTTTTTTTGTTTATTTGTTGAATATTGCGTTTTATAAATTTGGCATGAAAATTGCATATATTCAGAAAAGGAATTCGAATTGTAAATTAGATCTATTTGAAAGTCTATGAAATAGGAAAATTTATTAAATGGATTTCCCATATATGAAAGCGCTTATATAGAAAGGGATGAAAATTATGATACCAAAACAAGAACATGACATCGTTCAACATCCTCCGCAGCAAGAAGGACAAGAACTAAAACGCGGTTTAAAATCCCGCCATTTAACGATGATTTCCATTGGCGGGGCTATTGGCACCGGGCTGTTTCTTAGCAGCGGGGCAGCCATCCATACAGCTGGGCCAGGCGGCGCATTACTTGCATATGCCTTAGTTGGGGCAATGGTTTACTTTGTGATGACGAGCTTAGGGGAACTGGCAGCCTTTATGCCGACAAGCGGCTCATTCAGTACTTATGGAACGAAATTCGTCGATCCGGCATTTGGTTTTGCCTTGGGATGGACGTATTGGTTCAATTGGTCGATGACGATAGCGGCAGAGTTGGCAGCCTCGACAATGATCATGAAATTCTGGTTTCCGAATAGTCCATCATTGTTATGGAGTTCATCATTCTTGGTGCTCATTTTCCTTTTGAATTATTTATCCGTTAAAGGATATGGTGAAGGGGAATATTGGTTTTCCTTCATAAAGGTTACAGCCATCGTTATATTTATAATCGTCGGGCTGCTAATGATCGTCGGCATTATGGGCGGCGAAGCAGTAGGTTTTAAAAACTTCACCGTCGATGACGCTCCTTTCCCGGGTGGGTTCATGGGTGTCTTCATCGTGTTCATAGCGGCTGGCTTTTCTTTTCAAGGTACCGAAATTGTTGGTGTGGCTGCCGGGGAAAGTGAAGATCCTGCACGGAATATACCGAAGGCCATTAAGAGTGTCTTCTGGAGAATCTTGCTTTTTTACGTATTTGCAATATTTGTTATAGGGCTGCTTATCCCTTATACGAACTCAAGTTTACAAGGTGATAACGTCATGGTAAGCCCATTCACGCTCATTTTTGAAAAGGCTGGAGTGGCCTTTGCCGCTTCGCTTATGAATGCCGTCATTTTAACCGCGGTATTATCTGCAGGTAACTCAAGCCTATATGCATCAACGCGTATGTTATACTCAATGGCAAAAGATGGACAAGCACCGCGCATTTTTGCAAAACTTAATAAACGCGGAGTACCGGTTGCAGGCATGGTTTTGACATGTTCCATCGGCATGCTGGCCTTTTTAGCCTCCATATTCGGGGATGGTAAAGTGTATATTTGGTTAATGAATGCCATTGGAATTACAGGATTTATCTTTTGGCTCGGCATTTCCATCAGCCATTACCGTTTCCGGAAAGCATTCATCGCTCAAGGCCATTCATTGGAGAAGCTGCCATATAAGGCATTATGGTTTCCGATTGGACCGATCTTTGCCATTTTAATTGGCATGATTGTCATCCTGTCCCAAAATATCCAAGCATTTTTCTCAGATCACATCGATTGGGGCAGTGTTATAGCTGCATACCTGGGAATCCCGCTTTTCCTTGGTCTATGGTTTGGCTATAAACTGGTAAGAAAAACTAAATTCGTTAAAATTGATGAAGTAGAATTTGATTTTGACAAAAAATATGAATGAACAAGCTTAAAGTAAAATCAGCCGGACAATGTAATTTTAAATTGTCCGGCTTTTACTTGTGTTCATTAACAAAATCCAGGAAGCTGATTCCTGGATTTTTATTTTTATTAAATGGAAATTTATACAAAAATGACAGGCGGTGTTATATGATAATCGTAAACTCTGCATAATTGCATGTACTGAACGACGGGGAAAGCTTTTACTATTTCCAATGGAAAGGGAAGGTGCACGGCTGATGACATTATTGACTCATTTAAAAGTATTGGATTTTTCAACGTTACTGCCAGGCCCATTTGCCACTTTGATGCTAGCGGATTTAGGAGCGGATGTTTTGAAGGTAGAGAGGCCGGGAGCAACGGATTCATGGGGTGTGAACCAATATCTTAACCGATCGAAAAAGTCGATCACACTTGATTTGAAACAATCTGAGTCCATTGAATCCGTAAAAAATCTAGTGAAGGAATACGATATCGTCATTGAACAGTTCCGTCCAGGTGTCATGGAACGCCTAGGGCTAGGATATGAGGCATTAAAATGGATCAATCCGAAGCTGATTTACTGTTCCATCACGGGCTTCGGCCAGACCGGTCCCTATAAAGACCGACCGGGACATGATATCAATTATATTTCGATTGCAGGCTTATCAGGCTATTCCGGTACAAAAAAGGACGGCCCGGCAAAAAACGGAACCCAAATAGCAGATCTTGCCGGAGGATCCCTGCATGCTGTTATCGGTATATTATCTGCAGTCATTCACCGGGAAAGAACGGGATTCGGCCAAGCCATCGACATCAGCATGACCGACTGCAGTTTTGCGTTGAATGCCATCTCCGCACCCCTGAATTTACAAGGGGGCCTCGAGCTTGAACCAGAAAAACTGATGTTGAACGGAGGATCCTTTTATGACTTTTACGAAACGAAGGATGGACGCTATTTTTCGGTAGGAAGCCTAGAGCCCCCTTTTCGAAAAGCATTATGTGAAGCGATCAGTGCACCCGAATTGTATGAACTGAGCACCAAAAGTGATGAAGAAAGCGGAATCAGGTTTAAAACGGCCGTCCGACTGGCTTTCCTTGAACGGGATTTTCATGAATGGCAGGAAATATTCGCTGATTTCGAAGCCTGCGCAGAACCAGTTCTAACCTTCACTGAAGCGGCCGAACACCCCCAATTGAAGGAGAGGGGAATGATCGTCAAGGTACCGGACGGAAAAGGAAATGTCCAGAAGCAAATCGCTTGCCCGATCAAAACATCGGTTTTCACCCCTGAATATAAACATGCAGGCTTGAGGCCAGGACAAAACAACGCAGAAATTCTTCACACCCCCAATCGATAAAAGAAGATGTTAAGGCTATCAATTTTCCGAGTTTTTTCGGAAGGAGGTAGCCTGTTTCTTTGAATTAAGCTGGAGTCAGGCCAAAAACCTGGAAACAACCCGGATTAAGCAGAAGGAGAACAATAGCACTTGTGGTAAGCGATATATCGCTACTGTGAAAATTTACTAGTTATAACGAATGTGGGCAGGGTATCAGAGTAGCATCAAGTAGGAAATTGCTCAGGTAAGGAGGGTTGCATAAACATGTTTGGTCTCTCTGATATCATCAAATTTCTATTTTCCTTTTTTTTGATCATGCCGATCGTTACGCTGATACATTTGAGCGGGCATATTTTTTTTGTCACGATCTTTGGGGGATCAGAAAAGAAAATCTTGATCGGTTGTGGCAATAAGCTTTTCGCCTTTCGGAACATAGAGGTGAGGAAATATTATTTTTGGAATGGGACTTGCGAGTTCAAGGGATTGAAACATGATAATCGATTGACGAATACGCTGATCTATTTAGGAGGGGCTATCTTTAATTTAGTCAGCATGCTGATCATCTATAGCTTAGTGTATCAGGATATCCTGGACAGCTCGGTGGTCTGGTATCAATTCATCTATTTTTCTTTCTATGTTATGTTCTTCTCGTTGTTTCCGATGTATTTCTCGGACGGGTCGCCTAGTGATGGGAAGGCCGCGGAATTGGCCTTGAGGAACAAGCTGGAAGATAGGGTGACGGATGATATATTTGTGAAGAAAATGGATGATGATAGCTGCAAGTAAAAAAGGGACGTGCTGGTGGCCGTTCTTTTTTTTGTTCTCGGATTTTTGGAAGAATGTCTTTTACGCTTTTTATTATAAACCTAATCGGCACGCTTATATTGATGCCGATTAGATTGTTCGAATGGATTAAAGTCTCCGCTAAAAAATCATTCCCATACTTCTTTTGCTACATCAACGACGAATTTCAGCTTTTCCCATTGCTGTTCTTCGGTCAGCTTGTTGCCGTGATGGGTGGAGGCGAAGCCGCATTGCGGGCTTAAGCATAATTGTTCGAGAGGAACGAAGTGCGAGGCCTCTTTAATGCGTGCCTTAACAGCTTCCTTGTCTTCAATTTCCCCATTTTTTGAAGTGACGACACCCAGTACGACCTGTGCACCGCCATTTGGAATGTATTCCAATGGTTTGAAATCCCCTGAGCGTTGATCATCATATTCCAAGAAAAATCCATCCACCTTTTCTTTAGCCAATAAAGTTGGGGCGATACGGGCATAGCTTCCTTCAAATGCCCAAGTCGACTGGTAGTTCCCACGGCATAGGTGTGTTGTGACGACAAGGTCTTCTGGTTTGCCTTCCAATGCGCCATTAATTACGCGAAGTGCAAGATCGATTAACTGTTCCCTCGTATATTTTCCATCTTTGAACTGAAAATCCGGAGCTGAAAGTCTGGCAATATATACATCATCCAATTGAAGATAACGCACACCAGCTTCATAAAAGGCCTTCAAAGCATGCTGATATGCTTTGATGATATCATTTGCATAGTCTTCAATATCAGGGTAGATGTCTTCATTATGAATGCCTACAGCAAATAATTGATTCGGACTGGGAATGGTTTGCTTGGCAACGGCGCGTCCGTTCACGATTTTGTTCAATTCAATGAAGTCACGAATGAAAGGATGTTCAGGATTGAATGAAACCTTCCCGGTATTGCGAACGTTATATCTCTCTGTTTCCACACCATCGAACGTGAGCCCTTTTTCAGTCACATATCCCTCGATTCCATTTAAATGTTCGAGGAAGTCAAAGTGCCACCATGTACGTCTGAACTCACCGTCCGTCACGGCTTCCAATCCAACTTCAATTTGTTTTTCGACAATCCGATTGATTTCTTCGGTTTCAACTTCACGAAGCCGCTCTGCTGAAATGGTACCTTCCTTAAATTGCTTTCTGGCAACATGTAAACGTTCTGGTCTTAATAAACTTCCGACGTGATCGGCCTTGAATGGTGCTTTCGTTAATGTGATGGACATGTTGCATTCCTTCTTTCCTTTTAAAAATAAGGCTGTTTTCGCATACTTTGTTGCCATTTACCAAGTAATGTGGTGTGGTTGATTTCCCCTCCAGATGCCCGCCTTCCGCGGGTCTCACCTGTCCCGCTGCTCCCGCAGGAGTCTCGCACTTCCGCTCCAATCAACCTTAAATCGTTTCATTTTAAAAACAACAATCTTTACGAAAAGAGCCAAAAATAAAAAACCTCTTCTTAAAAATAAGAAGAGGTGTTGGCAACCAAGCTATACACTCTTCTTATCTTCAAGTTTTTACACTTCTGGAATTAGCACAGTACATGATCAGTCTGTTGCTGAGGCATCAAAGGGCCAGTCCCTCCACCTCTCTGGATAAGAGTTGTCTATTAAATTAATTATGACTATACAGGTAGTTTTTATAAAGGTCAAGGGTTGAAGGTGGAAGATTTTGAATATACAGATTATTGATATGTGTTACTACATCAGGGAACCCGGCATATGCTATAACCGAAGATTCATATGAGCGGCAGGAGGGGAATGCAAGGATGAGTACATTCAGTCCATTCAAAAATGGCATAACGATAACTTTAACTGAAGCCATGATAGAGAAAATCATAAGAAGGAAATCAGATGGTCAGGATATTAAAGTCGAGATTACGCCAAAACATATCGTGCTTTCCGGAACGACGGAAGTGAAAAAAATGATGTTTAAGAAAAACGTAGCTTTCCGGATTACATTAAAACCGGTTTCTGTGGAAAAAAGAACGATTTTATTTGAATTAGTGGAAATGGAACCAATTGACAGGAAATTCATAAACCAAAGGATATTTAACAGACCGCCATTTTTTGAATTTGAAAAAAGAACGATCAAAATGAATGTTAATGCCTGGAACATCGTGAGAAAAATTCCCGTTGGCACAATTAAATCGTATGAACTCGTCGAAGGTGCATTGAAAATGAAACTTACTTTATGATCGAGTTTACATACATCCTTAGCCGAAAACTATAAAGGGAGTGCCAGGTATGATAGTGTTATGGTGATATGGGTCATAAAAAATGTGTTTGATAAATCAAGCTCTTTAAAATATACTAAATGACTTGAAGTTTTGAGTTTTTCTGGGAATGAGGAGGATAATGATGGATCAGAAGATTTTGCCTGCTTCAGCAAGCATGAAGGATTTCGAAAGATTTTTAGAGAGTTCCTATGAAATAGGTGTGTTTCTTGATTTGCATATATCACAATTGAAAAACGTAAGTATGATGGCCAAGCAACATAATAAGAAAATGATATACCATGTCGATTTGATCCATGGCATAAGAAGTGATGAGTACGCGACAGAATTCATTTGTCAGGAATATAATCCATATGGGCTGATTTCGACTAAATCAAACGTTATATTGAAGGCGAAGCAAAAGGGGGTCATTGCCATCCAGCGAATCTTTTTAATAGATTCACATGCGCTTGAGAAAAGTTATAAGCTGGTGCAGAAAACCAAGCCGGATTATATCGAAGTATTGCCGGGCGCCATGCCATGGATGATAAAAGAAGTGAAGGAACGATTGCAGACACCGATTTTTGCAGGTGGCCTCATTCGTACTTCGGATGAAGTCCTGAATGCCCTCGATGCTGGAGCATCGTCAATCACCACTTCCAAAACTGAATTATGGGATATCGTTTAATAGGGGAAATTGAAAAAAAATACAGAAAAATAGATAAATTCCTCACAAATTATTGACAGCGTTTTCATAAACAAGTATATTTTACAGTACAAGTTAATAGATGTGACGGAGACTAGGAGATTCACAACAGATCTATTCATAATTTATATTATGAGGATAGTTCTGCTGTGAATCTCCTTTATTTGTTGGTAAGGTTTAAAAAATTATCAGGGGAGGGGTTTTATTCATGACTCCATTTTGGGGAGAAGTGTTAGGTACGATGATATTAGTTTTATTCGGAGCAGGCATTGGGGCTGGTTCATCCTTAAAGGGATCCTATGCAAAAGATGCCGGCTGGATCGTTATCACGATTGCGTGGGGATTGGCTGTTACCATGGGTGTTTTTGCAGTGGGCTCCATAAGCGGGGCGCATTTAAACCCGGCAGTCACAGTGGGGTTTGCCATTATTGGGGAATTTCCTTGGAGTGATGTGCCTGGTTACATCGTTGCCCAAATGATTGGCGCAATCCTTGGAGCAACTTTAGTATTCCTGCACTATTTGCCACACTGGAAAGCTACGGATGATCCAGGAGCGAAGCTTGGTGTGTTCGCGACCTCACCTGCAATCCCGCACACATTTTCAAATCTATTAAGTGAGATGATTGGAACTTTCATCCTTATTCTTGGTTTATTATTTATAGGTGCCAATCATTTTACGGAGGGTCTAAACCCATTCGCTGTCGGGTTATTGATTGTCGTGATCGGGATGTCACTTGGCGGAACGACAGGATACGCGATTAACCCGGCCCGCGATCTGGGGCCGCGCATCGCTCACTTTTTGCTGCCGATACCGGGGAAGGGCAATTCGAATTGGGGCTATTCATGGATTCCGGTCGTTGGACCGATTATTGGGGGTTCACTTGGTGCCGTTTGTTATAAAGCGTTCTTTATGGGAGAAATAACAGCAGGATTTTGGTCTGTTTTGGGTGCAAGCCTGGTACTATTGATATTAGCCTATGCATTTGGTAAAAAACAGTCACATGAAATGGAAAGCAGAAATATTGCCAGTTAATTAAAAGGAGGGGCATACACAATGGAAAAATACATTTTATCATTAGATCAAGGAACAACGAGTTCGCGGGCGATTTTATTTAACGAAAAGGGGGAAATCGTCCATTCCTCCCAAAAGGAATTCACGCAGCATTTCCCTAAACCAGGCTGGGTCGAGCATAACGCTAATGAGATTTGGGGATCGATCCTGGCAGTCATTGCCGGAGTACTATCTGAATCCGGTGTAAAGCCAGAGCAAATTGCCGGGATCGGGATCACCAATCAGCGTGAAACGGCAGTCGTTTGGGATAAGGAAACAGGTACCCCTGTCTATAATGCGATTGTATGGCAGTCCAGGCAAACAAGTGAAATCTGTGATGATTTGAAGGAAAAGGGACTTAATGATCTATTCCGGGATAAAACGGGATTGTTGATAGATGCTTATTTTTCCGGAACGAAAGTGAAATGGATCCTCGATAATGTCGAAGGGGCCCGGCAAAAGGCGGATGAAGGCAAGCTGTTATTCGGTACCATCGATACTTGGCTGATCTGGAAGCTATCAGGAGGAAAGGCTCATGTAACGGACTATTCCAATGCATCCCGGACATTGATGTACAATATCCATGAACTGAAATGGGATGAAGAACTGCTCGAGATATTGACTGTACCAAAATCGATGCTGCCGGAAGTAAGGCCTTCCTCTGAAGAATATGCACGTACGATCGAATATCATTTCTTCGGCCAATCGATTCCGATCGCCGGGGCAGCCGGTGATCAGCAGGCAGCATTATTCGGCCAAGCCTGCTTTAATGAAGGAATGGCTAAAAATACGTATGGAACAGGCTGTTTCATGCTCATGAATACAGGAGCCAAGGCTGTCAGTTCCGAACACGGACTATTGACGACACTTGCCTGGGGACTGAATGGAAAGGTCGAATATGCATTGGAAGGCAGCATATTCGTAGCGGGCTCCGCAATCCAATGGCTGCGCGATGGCCTGCGGATGCTTCATGATGCCAAGGACAGCGAAGCCTATGCAAAACGGGTGGAAAGTACGGATGGAGTATATGTGGTACCGGCTTTTGTAGGACTTGGAACCCCATATTGGGACAGCGAAGTGCGGGGAGCCGTTTTTGGTTTGACGCGCGGCACATCCAAAGAACATTTCATTCGTGCCACACTTGAATCATTGGCATATCAAACGAAGGATGTCCTTGATGCAATGGAGGCGGATTCAGGAATCGAGCTCCAGACATTAAGAGTGGATGGCGGGGCAGTCAAGAATGACTTCCTGATGCAATTCCAAAGCGACTTATTACGGGTGCCCGTCGAGAGGCCGACCATAAACGAAACTACAGCATTAGGTGCTGCATACTTAGCTGGCCTTGCTGTCGGGTATTGGAAGGATCAAGAAGAAATCTCCCGGCAATGGGCAGTAGACAAAACCTTTAAACACTCCATGGAAGAGCAAGATAGTGAAAAATTATATGAAGGCTGGAAAAAAGCTGTACATGCCGCCATGGCATTTAAATAAAAAACGAGGTGTATTCTTTCTCAAACGAGCTGGAGTATGCTATAATGAAATCAAGTTAATAACTCGGCCGGAGAACAGGAGAGACCATGAATGCGTTATCGTTAATTCGATAATGTCATTTATGGTCTCTTTTTTGTTTTCAATGGCAGATTAGGGATATTAATATCTATATAAACTATGCGAACAAATGAACCAATTGAATAGAATGACCGAACTCACGAGTAAATAGCGTGAACTCACGAGTTAAAGTGCAGAATTCACGAGTAAAAGTGCAGAATTCACGAGTAAACCGTGTGAATTCACGAGTAAAAGTGCAGAATTCACGAGTAAACCGTGTGAATTCACGAGTAAAAGTGCAGAATTCACGAGTAAACCGAGCAAATTCACGAGTAAAGCGCGAATTCACGAGTAAACCGTGTGAATTCACGAGTAAACTGCACGAATTCACGAGTAAAACGCACGAATTCACGAGTAAACGCAGAATTCACGTAAAAATAGAATGCAATACTTAAAGGAGGAGTCAGGCATGAGGTTTTCAAATATATATCGGGAAGAAACGATCGAACTTCTGAAAAAAGAGAAATATGATGTGGTTGTCATTGGCGGGGGAATTACCGGTGCAGGGATCGCCCTGGATGCAACGACCCGTGGAATGAAAGTGGCTTTGGTTGAAATGCAGGACTTTGCAGCAGGTACTTCAAGCCGTTCGACAAAACTTGTTCATGGCGGATTGCGGTATTTAAAGCAATTTGAAATAAAAATGGTTGCCGAGGTTGGTAAAGAGCGGGAAATCGTTTATGAAAATGGACCGCATGTTACCACACCGGAATGGATGCTGTTACCAATGCACAAAGGTGGCACCTTCGGGAAATTCAGTACTTCCATTGGCCTTCGGGTATATGATTTCCTTGCGGGGGTTAAAAAAGCTGAACGCAGGAAAATGCTTTCGGCGGAGGAAACGCTAAAGCGGGAGCCGCTCGTTAAGAAAGAGGGGCTGAAGGGCGGAGGCTATTATGTTGAATACCGGACAGATGATGCACGTCTGACGATCGAAGTGATGAAGGCGGCTGTCGATAAAGGTGCAACACCGATAAATTATACAAAAGTGGAAAAATTGTTATATGACAATGGCAAGGTGAACGGCGTCCAAGTTGCCGATTCACTATCAGGTGATTCTTATGAAATATACGCAGACAAAGTTATTAATGCAGCAGGTCCATGGGTCGATTCCATTCGTGAAAAGGACCAATCGAAAAAAGGGAAAACGCTGAAGTTATCCAAGGGTGTTCATGTGGTCATCGATCAATCGAAATTCCCGTTGAAGCAGGCGCTTTATTTTGATACGCCTGATGGCAGGATGATTTTTGCCATCCCGAGAGCCGGTAAGGCTTATGTAGGGACTACGGACACTTTTTATGATGGTGATCCTGCAGTGCCGACCGTTACGTCCGAAGACCGTGCCTATTTATTAAAGTCGATACATTATATGTTTCCAGAAGTGAACATTACGGGTGACGATATTGAATCAAGCTGGGCTGGAGTGAGGCCGTTGATTCTTGAAGAAGGGAAAGATCCTTCTGAAATATCAAGGAAGGATGAAATTTGGGAGTCCGATTCGGGCCTTATCACGATTGCTGGAGGGAAATTGACCGGTTATCGCAAAATGGCCAAAACGACGGTCGACCTTTTGGCAGGGAAGCTTGCCCAGCAATCCAATAAAACTTACCCAGCCAGCAGCACTAAAGGAATGCCGGTTTCGGGAGGGGATGTCGGGGGATCAAGAAACTTTCCCGATTATATCAAGCAACATATTCAAATGGGAATTGACTCGGGACTCGCAGTTAAGGATACCGAAGAGATATTGGCCATGTACGGGTCCAACGCACCCGTGATATTCGATATCGCGAAAGGCGAAGGAGACGGAGGAGCAAGCAGTGGCCTTCCAAAGAAATTGTTCGTACAGCTGAAATACGCACTAGATCATGAAATGGCCGCAACCCCAGTGGATTTCTTCTTCCGTAGGACGGGGACGCTATTATTCGATATTGATTTAGTCCAAAAGCATAAACATGCAGTGATCGATTATATGGCTGGATATTTTGGATGGACGGAATCAACAAAAATGGAGAGAACCAATCAATTGGAACAGGAAATATCGGGTGCGATTAGAGTATCTTGACCAATATGCAATAACAAGACGCCGGCGGCATCGCTGGCGTTTTTTCATTTCTAGAAGGTAAATCTAGCCTGTTGTGTCAGATTTTATTACGGCTTTAAATGGAGTATTATGGAGTACGCCAGTCATTTATATTTTATTGGGAGTAGGTTTATTATTTTCGATTTTAACCCGTTTTCTGCAAGTGAGGCACATTAAGGAAATGATCGTTTTGATGTTCCAAGGCAAAAGTTCGGAAGCGGGGATTTCCTCATTCCAAGCTTTATCCATAGCACTTTCAGGACGGGTCGGTACAGGTAACATTGCAGGAGTGGCCACGGCTATCGCCTTTGGCGGTCCCGGTGCCGTATTCTGGATGTGGGCCATCGCCTTCATAGGAGCGGCCAGTGCATTTGTGGAATCCACTTTAGCTCAAATTTATAAAGTCAAACAAGATGGACAATATCGGGGTGGCCCCGCTTATTATATTGAAAAAGGGATAGGGTGGAAGTGGTTTGCTGTACTCTTTGCATTTGCAGCACTTGTTGCCATGGCTATCCTTATGCCAGGTGTTCAATCCAATTCGATTGCTGCCGGAGTGGAAAATGCATTCGGCATCAACCCGGTGATCACTGGATTGGCGATCGTCCTTTTACTGGGCTTCATTATATTTGGCGGTGTAAAACGGATAGCTAATGCTGCAACCTTGATCGTGCCTTTCATGGCTCTAGGTTATATATTGCTATCTGTTGTCATCGTCCTATTGAATATAGCTGAATTACCAGGAATCATCTCTTTGATATTCAGAAGTGCCTTCGGGTTGGATTCTGCATTTGGGGGAATCATTGGCATGGCGATTGCCTGGGGAGTGAAACGCGGCGTTTATTCGAATGAGGCAGGCCAAGGGACAGGCGCTCATCCTGCGGCTGCGGCTGAAGTATCACACCCGGCAAAGCAGGGTCTTGTCCAAGCATTCTCGGTTTATATCGACACATTGTTCGTTTGTTCCGCTACGGCCTTCATGATTTTATTTACAGGCATGTATAATACACAAGCGGAAAATGGTTCATATATCGTCAATAATTTGGGCGATGTAACACCTGGTCCAGGGTATACACAAGCGGCAATCGATAGTGTAATACCGGGTTTTGGTGCTGGCTTTGTTGCAATAGCCCTTTTCTTCTTCGCCTTTACGACGATCATGGCCTACTATTATATTGCCGAAACCAATATCGCCTATTTAATACGCAACCGGAATGGTAAATGGGCCATGTTCGCCTTGAAGATCATCATTCTGGCGGCCAGTTTTTACGGATCCGTGCGTACGGCAGAGCTAGCTTGGGCATTAGGGGACGCTGGCTTGGGCATAATGGTGTGGCTCAATGTCATTGCCATTTTGATTCTGGCTAAACCGGCGCTTATAGCGTTAAAGGATTACGAAAAGCAAAAGAAGGCAGGGGTCGATCCAGTTTTCAATCCGAAAGCTTTAGGCATAAAAAATGCCGATTTTTGGGAGCATGAATACACCGGCGACAAGGAAAACGTTTCTTGAAGGAAAATGCGCTTAAATGAAAAACCAGCTCAAGGTATTTGAGAGCTGGTTTTTAGTTTTGCGATAACCAGGGGGGATGATATGTTAGCTAAACTAGCTCAAGAAATTGTGGACATAACCAGTGAAGTAATCGGCCATGATGTACTTATTACGGATAAAGACGGAATGGTGCTTGGTTCAAGCGATAAGTCGAGAATCGGCACATTGCATCAAGCTTCTCTTGGAGCCATTTTTCGTCGTAAGGAAATGACTCACAATGAAGCACCATCCCTATTGAAATATCAGGGGAGTATGTTGGGACATTAGGCATCACGGGATACTTGTCGAATTAAGTGTTCAAACGGGGAATTCTATATATACGAAGAAGGGATGAATTCGGGTGATGGAGCAGTTTGATCAAGAGAGAGAGGAAAACGGCAGACCTAGCCGCGTTTCTTCTCTCCTTGGCTTATTGAATCTCCCAAACCCAAAAACCGGGGACCTCTTTAAGATCTCTGCTTTATAAGCTGTAAATCGATGTATAGTTGCATTCTTGAATGAAAGTCATCAAAATCGATTGAGGTGAGATCGGTTATTTGATTCAATCTATATTTCAATGTGTTGGTATGGATGTATAGCTGTTCAGCTGTCGGTTTGATCCGGCAATTGTTAAACAGATATATTTCCAGTGTTTGAAGGAGTTTGGTTTGGCTTTCCTGGTCCTTCTTTTGAAGAATCTCTAGATCCGTATTGATATAATTCGTTTTAGTATGATGGTTGGAGATCATTTCGAGGTAACGGAAAATCCCAAGCTTGCTATATTGGAAGGGAAGCTGTTCAGGTTCACCGATGAACTTGGCTGCGTTGATCACTTCCAGGGCTTCGAGATAGGATTTTCTTAATTGAAGAATGGAAGAGTACTCATTTCCGATACCCGGAAATACCTTTTTGTCATTGAATTGGGAAAGAACGGTGTTCGTTAAATCATTGGCGCTATCGGTAAGCAGGTCTTTCCCTTTTCCATTGCTTCCAATCAAGACGATGATCTTCAATTGGTTTGTGAATACATGTGTAAAATGATTCAATGCATTGGCGAATAGGCTGACTGTATCCGATAATTCATCGAAATGTTCCGCATCGGATTGAGCGATGGTAAAGACATTGACAAGGAAAGTTTCCGGAATGAGAAGACTCATATTGGCGGCTTCCCATTTTATTTGATTTTCCGTTTGATAGACTTCGTCAATGACCTTTTGATAAAACTCATTTTTTTCTTCATCTTTTTTTATGTTTATCTGTTTTTTCTGATAAAGGAGCTTGCCGATATGATGGGAAACTTCATGTAAAAATTCCAAATCGGAATCAGTCATCATTTCCGTTTCTTGGACCCAAATGAATCCGAGGACCTGTCCTTTGTGAACGGCGCTCACAACGACTCTTTGATTTAATCCGATTTCCTCGATTTGTTTCACCCTGAATGGATGCTCCACGGTTTTAAGCTGTTCGACAATGCCCTCATCCATGAATTTCTCCAGAATTGGAATCGGCCAATGCTTTGTGAAGATGGTTTGCCGATTGGCTTGGTCGAAGTGTTCGATATAATATGAACTATATGCCAGCAATAAAAATTGTTCATTTTCGATGACGACTGGTTTTTTTAAATAAGTGCTGACCATATCCGTTATATCGTTGATGTTTGTGAGAGTCAGGATTTTTTCTAATGACATATATGGCCCCCTGTAGTTTTTTGAAGTGTAGGACAACTTAGTATAATAATACTTTTAAAGTTATGATGTGTATAGGGGCAAGAACAAAGAAGGAACGGTATATGAAAAAATACCGTTCCTTTTAGGGGATTTATTATTGTTTTAATGTTCTTTCGAATTCTTCGAAATCCGTTTCTACTTCTTTTGATGGCTTCTTTGTAAGAAGACTGACCACAATGATAGCAATCAAGCTTGCGCCAAAACCAGGAATCATTTCATAAAGCGTATCTGATAATCCTGACATGGACCAGATAATGACAGTAGCAGCACCAACGACCATCCCTGCTAATGCCCCCCACTTTGTCATGCGTTTCCAGCAAAGGCTTAGTATGACCAATGGACCGAATGAAGAACCAAATCCAGCCCACGCGTACCCGACAAGTCCAAGAATCGTGTCATTTTTCTCCCAAGAGAGAATAAGCGCGATGATTGAAATGATCAGTACAGAAAGCCTGCCTAGGAAGACAAGTTCTTTATCCGATGCGGAACGACGGAAGAAGGTTTTGTATATATCTTCGGTTAAAGAGCTGGCAGTAACCAAGAGCTGCGAAGAAATCGTGCTCATGACGGCTGCCAGTATGGCTGAAATCAAGAAACCAGTAATGAATGGGTGGAATAGTATTTCCCCTAACTCAATGAAAATCGTTTCAGGGTCAGCTAATTTGAGACCGTTTTGGGAATAATACGTGATTCCGATGAATCCAGTCAGCATCGCACCGATAGTGGAGAAAATCATCCAGCTCATCCCGATAGTACGGGCTTTCTTTATTTCCTTAACAGAACTGATCGCCATAAAGCGGACAATGATATGAGGCTGTCCGAAGTAACCCAGTCCCCATGCAAATAATGAGATGATGCCTAAAAAGCTCGTCCCTGTGAAAATATTCAATAGGGCTGGATCAATGGAACGTGGTGTTTCTATGGAAGGACCGAAACCGCCAACATGGAAAAGTGTGACGATCGGTACAAGAACCAGGGCCACGACCATGATCAGTCCTTGAACAAAGTCTGTCCAGCTTACTGCCAGGAATCCGCCGAATAAAGTATAGGCAACGGTGACGCCTGTCAAGATCCATAGACCTGTATGGTAATCAAGGCCAAATGTACTTTGGAATAAGACTCCGCCGGACACCATTCCGGAAGAAACGTAAAAGGTAAAGAATACCAGGATAACCAATGCTGAAATGAACCTTAAGATCCGCGAGCCCTCACCAAAACGATTTTCCAGGAAAGCGGGGATCGTAATGGAGTTATTGGCTACTTCCGTATAGGTTCTCAATCTTGGTGCAACATACAGCCAGTTCGCATAGGCACCAAGCGTCAGGCCGATTACGATCCAGATGGAACTGAGTCCCGTTGCGAACATGGCGCCGGGCATCCCCATTAAAAGCCAGCCGCTCATATCGGCAGCGCCTGCGCTTAATGCAGTGACAGCAGGTCCAAGACCCCGGTCGCCAAGCATGTAATCATTTAGATTGGAGGTCTTTTTGTAGGCGAAATATCCGATTAGCAGCATGCCCGCCATATAAATGCTGATCGAAATTATTAATGAGTAATCTATCATTTGAAGACTCCCTTCAGGTTGAAATAAGTAATTTTTTGTTTTAAAAGAGGAAGCAACCTATTTGTCACTTCCTCCATTTAACCTCATTTTGGTTTCCGTATCCTTAATGGGAGATACATAACCATAGTGTGTTTCAAAGCATTTTCAAATTGCTTAATCGAATCTTATCAAAATGTTTCGGATGTTGTTTTGGCTTGCATATGAAGCTGCAAGTAGTCCGGTCCGCCTGCCTTGGAATCGGTTCCTGACATGTTGAACCCGCCGAATGGCTGGTAACCTACGATTGCACCAGTGCAGCCGCGGTTGAAATACAAGTTTCCTACATGGAATTCTTCGCGCGCTTTTTCCATGTTAAGGCGATTTGTCGTAATGACAGCCCCGGTCAAACCATATTCAGTGTTATTGGCAATCTCAAGAGCTTCGTTAAAGTCCTTCGCTTTTGTGAAGGCAACGACTGGTCCGAAGATTTCTTCTTGCATCAAGCGGGCTTGCGGATCGACATCAGCAACGATTGTCGGCTGAACGAAGTAGCCTTTAGAGCTATCTCCTTCTCCTCCTGTCAGAATGCGTCCTTCTTGGTTCCCGATTTCAATATAGCTCATGATTTTGTCAAAAGCAGCTTGATCGATAACTGGTCCCATGAAATGATTTTCTACAGGATTTCCAACTGTTAGCTGTTTTGTTAATTCAACAGCGCGATCTAATACTTGATCGTATACGTCTTCTACGATGACAGCACGGGAGCATGCAGAACATTTTTGTCCCGAGAAGCCAAATGCAGATTTCACGATCGATTGAGCGGCCAATTCAAGATCTGCCTCTTTGTCGACGACGATCGTATCTTTTCCGCCCATTTCAGCAATGACACGCTTCAGCCAAATTTGTCCTTCATTCACTTCAGAAGCACGTTTGTAAATGCGCAGACCTACATCACGTGAACCTGTGAAGGAAATGAAACGTGTTTTAGGATGATCAACCAGGTAGTCGCCCACCTCGGCTCCGCTTCCCGGAACGAAATTCAATACACCTGCTGGAAGACCGGCTTCAAGCATCACTTCAACGAATTTCGCAGCAACGATAGGAGTAGTAGAAGCTGGTTTCAATAGAATTGTGTTACCAGTAACGATAGCGGCAACAGCTGTACCTGCCATGATCGCAAATGGGAAGTTCCAAGGAGAAATGATGATGCCTACCCCTAATGGAATGTAATCATAGCGGTTGAATTCGCCCGGACGGCTTTGAACTGGCACACCATCTTTAAGCGTCAGCATTTGGCGTGCATAGAATTCAAGGAAATCGATCGCTTCCGCTGTATCCGCATCAGCCTCATTCCAAGGTTTTCCCGCTTCTTTCGTCAATAACGCAGAGAACTCATGCTTGCGTCTGCGAATGATGGCAGCTGCTTTGAACAAAACGTCAGCACGGATTTCCGGCTTCACTTTTTTCCAGCTTTCAAAAGCGGTAACCGCTTCCTGCATGGCTTTTTCAGCAAGATCCCTATTCGCTTTCGATACTCGGCCGATGACCTCTTGCTTATCTGCAGGGTTATATGAAACGATTTTCTCATCGGTCGTCACTTTCTCTGCCCCGATATAAAGAGGGTAGTCTTGCCCTAAGTAGCCTTCAACAGTTTGAAGTGCTTCCTGATATGCTTTTTTGTTTTCCTCGTTTGTAAAATCGACAAATGGTTCGTGTTTATATGAAATCATTGATAATCACACCTTTTAATAGATTTTTTGTAGCCATTAATAATGTTGAATGTATATTTAGCTTCTGACCATCCCTTTGAAGGCAAAGGCAATATTGGATGGCCGTTCTGCAAGCCTTCTCATGAAGTATCCATACCAATCCAGACCATATGGT
>NZ_JBHVQU010000022.1:0-43809 GCF_042886655.1 Peribacillus sp. NPDC058002
CTTTTTTCATATTATATTATCTTAGAATCACAATTGAGGGTTGTAACAATGAACTCCATTATAGAGAAGCTGCTGAAGTTTAAGTTGGAAAATAAGAATGACATCCAAATTGCAGAACTTTCGAATCGATTTTCAAAGCGGGCTTCATATGAACTTGTCCTAATCAATAGAAGAGGTCCATGCTTAGAAATTTCCGTCATATCCTGTCTGCTGGTGGTTAAAGCACTATCGCAATTTAAGAAGTTTTGTCTTTTTTTGCGAATCTATTTACATATAAGGCATATTTTGTAATACTTCTTTATTATAATGTAACTTTAAAAAGGCAGGAGTAGTGAATGTTGTTATGAATTCTAGGTGTGCAACGGAAATTTGTTCTGAGATTCGAATGAAGCGTTGGGAAATGATGGAGTTGGCCAAAATGTATGGGCTAAATCATGAGAATACCCTTCGCCAAAGTGAGCAGCTTGACAAACTTATAAATGAGTATTTGATCCTTCAACATCATTCATCAGTGGAAGTGAGAAATAAGCGGGAAGAAATGGTCGTTATTGTGCAGCAGCCCTTTAATGACGACATTACCTTTTAGTGGGGATTTGAATGCATGCATGACTTTTTAAAGTAGCAGGCAAGGAGACTAGCAACTTTGTGTGATTTCTGGTGAAATAACCTTTGCATAAATATCCGAAAACAATTAATGAAAGACTTATATAAACAAGACAATATATCTTTTGAATTTCCTATAGATTTGGGGTATATATCGAGGGGAGGCCACCAGAAGGTGTCCTTCATGCATCGGGATTGGTTTAGAAGTCTTAATTTTTCTGAATGGATTACACTGATAAATAAAAAGTAAAAGCTGACTCACTTGATGGAGCCAGCCATGGAAGTTCGAGAATTACAAAACTTCCAATAATATGACCATGAACAAAAGGCCGACAATGAAGGAATAGGTAGATGTGCGTTCATTACCATCCCCATGGCTTTCAGGAATCAATTCCTTATAAACTATGAAAAGCATGGCCCCGGCGGCGAAAGCTAGGCCGTATGGGACCAGAAACCCAATGTAAGAGGTTAAATAAAAACCTAGTAAGCCAGTAATTATTTCGATGGTACCGGTTAAGGTTGCTATCAGGAACGCTGTGAGTTTACCGATTTTTTGATTAATTAAAAACAAGGCGACTAGTAAGCCTTCCGGAGCATTTTGCAGGCCGATGGCAAATGCGATCAAATTACCTGTATCAGCATTATCAGAGGCGTAACTGACCCCGACAGAAAGACCCTCAGGAATATTATGGAGTGTAATGGCAGTGATGATGAGCAAAGCCTTTTCATCGAACTGAATGCCACTTTTCGTATGGCTGAGATCGATATGAGGAATGTTTTTTTCCATGATCGTTAATGTCATTACTCCGAGAAAAACCCCAATGACTAGCGGCACATACCCTCCGGTGGCCAGAGACTCCGGGATCAGGCTCAATAACGAAGCAGCCATCATAATTCCAGCCGTAAATGCCAGAAGCGTGTCTCTGAATCGATGTGTGATTGATCCTTGAATGAACAAGATTGGTAACGCACCAAACCCTGTAGACATTGCAGAAAGGATGCTGCCTAATAAAACTCCACTCATAAATTTCTCCTTTTTGTATGGAACGGATCGTTACTCATTAGTGAACTTTTGGGTGGAACAATAATTTATTGTATTTAGACATAAAGAAAATGTTCCAGGAAAAAACCATTTTGCAGTCATTCTTCTGTATACCATTTTTTCAATGTCAGATCAGTCGGCAGCAGTATGCTGATGATTCCCAGTAATGGCAGGAATCCCACTAGCTTAATCATGGATCCGATTCCAATTATATCTGCAATGGCTCCCAATGAAACGGATCCAATGGCACCCATTCCAAAGGCTAACCCCACTGTCAAGCCTGCCATCGTTCCGACTTTTCCCGGAACCAATTCCTGTGCGTATATTACAGTGACGGAAAAACTACTCATTATAATGAATCCCGCCATCAATAATAAAATAAAAGCGGCTGTTGGAGGTACGAATGGTAAAAGTGCGGTTATTGGCATGCTGGCGGCGAAAGAAAAGAAAATGATATTTTTACGCCCGAATCTATCAGCAAGCGGACCTCCGAAAAATGTACCTACAGCACCGGCAGCCAAAAAGGCAAATAGGAAAAATTGGGCAGATTTTATCGTGAACGAATACTGCTCGATCAAATAAAAACTGTAAAAGTTCGTCATGCACGATACATACCAGGAACGGGCAAAGATTATGAATAAAATCAATACCAGGGCTTTGGCCACTTTATGGGTCCGCTCTTTATTGATTATTTTTGCAGCAAGCTTTTTAGGCTGGAAGTGAACTAATTTTTGGGAATACCACTTGGCAATATACAGCAATAGGATAACGGCCAATAAGGCAACCAAGGCAAACCAGAGTGCACCTTTTTGACCAAAAGGAACAAGCACGAGAGCAGTGATGAGCGGGGCAAGTGCCTGCCCGCTATTCCCGCCGACTTGATAAATTGATTGTGCCAGGCCTCTTTTGGGTCCTCCTGCCATATAGGCAACCCTGGAGCCTTCGGGATGGAATATGGCCGACCCTAAGCCCATCAAGATGACTGCACCAAGGATAATGCTATAGTTAGGGGCGATTGCGAGTATGATGACCCCGATTAAGGTACTGGTCAACCCAATGGGCAATGCATATGGAAATGGCTTTTTATCCGTATAGAACCCGACTGCCGGCTGCAAGAGCGATGAGACGATATTCAGGCAGAATGCAATCATTCCCAGCTGTGTATATGTTAGCGACATTGATTTTTCGAGGATTGGGAACATGGCCGGTACGACGGCCTGAAGAGAATCATTCATTAAATGGCAAATGCCAATGACAATCATGATTTTCAGAGTCATATCTTGTTTTTGCGGTTTTGTTTTAATGGCAGCGATACTTCCCATCTGTATATTTCCTTCTTCCTGATTAAGTTTTTTACCTATTCCATAAATAGATTCAGGAAGCATGCACCGTATGCATGACACCTTTAAATAAATCGGAATCGTTACTGGTCTTCATAAAAAAATGAAACTCTTCAAAGTATTGTTAATGGTGGCCTTTTATCAACGGTAAGCTGATTGTTACGGTTGTACCGTTAAGTGGTTTACTTGAAAACTCGATGGAACCGTTAAAAGATTCAATTATTCGTTTACACACAAATAGCCCTAATCCCGTTCCTTCCTTTTTCGATGTATAGAAGGGATCGAACACTTTGCCTATTTCTTTTTCACTCAGTCCTTGCCCGGTGTCGATGATCATGATTTTAGCCCATTCATTTTCATGGTGAATTCGAATCCTTAACTTTTTCCCAACTTCCATTGCCTCGAAACCGTTTTTGGCAATGTTGAGAATGACTTGTTTAAGTTGGTCCTTTGTACAATGAACCAGGATCGGCTCCTTTATGATTTTCCATTCCACTTCAATATTGAAGTGGCGTGCTTCTGATTCTATTATTGGTCTCAATTCAGCGATGATACTGCGAATATCATATATGGATAAAGTCTGGGCCATCGGCTTCCCTAAAATCAAAAATTCGCTGACGATACTATTGATCCGTTCAATTTCCTTCATGATGACAGAATAATAGAACTGATCTTGTTCTTCGGGGTGTTTTTCAACCAATAACTGCACTAGCCCCTTTATGCCGGTAAGTGGGTTTTTTATTTCATGTGCAGTACTGGCAGCCAATGTACCGACAAATTCTATTTTTTGCCTTTCATTTATTAACTTTTGGTTTTTGGCATTCCTGCGAACGATCAGTTCCTCCACGATGGTGTAAATCATGTGAGCAAAAAAGAAGGTGAAAAAGACAAGCATTAAAAAAACATTCATGTTATTTGTGCTAATCTTGTCGGGCAATTTGACGGATAGTTTCCAATCGACTTCGGTCAAAGGAACAGCCACCGATTTAGAATGTCCAGTGAATCCGTCGGCATTTCTATCCAAAATTCGGGTTTTGTCCTTTGTTTCCAATATAAAGGTTTGACCAGGGCTGAGAATCTTTAATATATTTTCCATATGATCCAGCCTGATATGTGCCAATAAAAACCCTTGCACTTTTTTATCATGATCCAGAATGGGAGCAAAAGTGGAAAAATAATTGTAATCAGGGTTATATAGCTCCTTTGTTCCTACAACAACGGCTTTTCGGGTTTTTACTGCAAGTTCTATATCATTCTGTTCAATTAGAAAGTAATGATTGAAATTCTTATTCGTCCCTGAAATGGAGACACCGTCGCGATTTAGCCAATATATTCCGGCATACCTGGAATCTGTATCTTTGATCCATTTCATAAGAAGTTCGGTTTTTTTGTTATCCATATAAAGCACGGAACTGCTAAGGCTAAGTAGCTCAAGGTTTGCCTTCGTTTCTCTGATAACTTGATCTATGTATTCTTGATAAACCGTTACCGTCCATTCAGCTTGTTCCTGTCTTTCATTTTGAATCGAACGTTCTAAATGCACCCAATAAATGATTGAGAGGATAATTAATGGTAAAATAACAATAAGTAGATATGTGGTGAATTTATGCCTTGTTTTCATGATTGTCACTACTTTAGCTTTTTTTTCAAGTATAACAAAATGAATGATTAAACAATAGTGCATACTAACAGGGGAGATTGACAAAAAAGTCTTTATGCCATATAATAACTTTTAATTCAAGATATTTTAATTAAAAATTTTAAGGTTGTGAAGTTATGGAGAATAATAACATCCAACAGTCTTTGAAACTGTTTATTGTGATGTCTAGAGCCCATCGTTCAATAAATGATGTGGTAAATAAACATATAGCAGAAGAGGGTTTGAATCCAACTGAGTTCGCAGTACTGGAATTACTTTATCATAAAGGGGATCAGCCCCTGCAGCAAATAGGCGGAAAAATCCTGCTAGCTAGCGGCAGCATTACCTATGTCGTGGATAAACTTGAACAGAAGGAATATCTACAGCGAATAGCATGTAAAGAGGATCGCCGTGTAACCTTTGCAAAAATAACGGATAAAGGAAAGGCCTTTATTGAAGGAGTATTTCCTGAGCATGAAAAAAGAATCGATGATATCATGAGTGTACTTACGCACGATGAAAAGGACACTGTTATCGAATTGCTTAAAAAGATTGGGTATTCCGCTCAAAATTAGCTAAAGAACCAGCACCCGGATTTGTCTGCAGGTGCTGGTTTTTTATTTCTGATAAAATCTGAATTTGTTTTGAGGACATAAAGGTTTTTATTAACGCTGTGGCGAATTAAATTATATTACGATAACCGCGATAATGGTGAATGTGTCTTGAAAACGAATTCGATGAATCATGTTACTCAGGTTGAATAAATGTTTTTATATCGTGAAAAGGAGCGTACATATGAAATTTAATGAGTATGAATATAAACGTCCTGAAATGGATGAAATTAAAACCCGATTCATGAAAGCTTTGGAAAAGTTTACTGACGCCGCTAATGCTGATGCGCAAATAAAAGCTATGGAAGAAATAAATGAAATCCGAAATTATGTAGGTACGATGTTCAATTTGGTCTATATACGGCATTCCATTGATACGAATGATGATTTTTATAAAGCTGAGAATGATTATTTAGATGACTTCTCCCCTGAAATGGAAGAGTTAACCTCAAAATTTTACAATGAACTCGTTCGCTCGAAATATCGTAAGGAGCTTGAGAAGAAATGGGGAACTCAACTATTTGACCTGGCAGAGGCCCAACTCAAAACTTTTTCGCCCGAAATTATCCCACAGCTGCAAAAAGAAAATAAATTATCAAGTGAATATTCGCAATTGATTGCCTCTGCAAAAATTCACTTTGATGGAGAAGAATTAACACTTGCGCAGCTTCAGCCTTTTATGGAGTCCTCGGACCGTGAGTTAAGGAAAAATGCAAGTGAGGCATATTACGGTTTCTTTGAAGAAAAACAGGAGGAATTGGATCGTATATTCGATGACCTAGTCAAGGTGAGGCATGGAATTTCGACAGCGCTAGGTTATGGGAATTTCGTGGAACTTGGGTATTATCGAATGACACGGACTGATTATGATGCTGAAATGGTTGCTGCATTCCGCAAGCAGGTGAAAGAGGAAGTGGTACCGCTTGTCACCCGGCTGAAGGGACGTCAGCGCAAACGTCTTGGATTGGAGAAACTGAACTATTATGATGAGAATTTTCATTTCAGAACGGGTAATGCCATTCCAAAAGGCGATGCTGAGTGGATCATCGAAAATGGGAAAAGGATGTACCAGGAGCTTTCGCCTGAAACTGATCGGTTTTTCAACTATATGATTGATAATGACCTGATGGACCTTGTGGCGAAGAAAGGAAAAGAAAGCGGTGGCTATTGTACTTTTATAGAAGACTATAAAGCTCCATTCATCTTTTCTAATTTCAACGGTACTTCTGGGGATATAGATGTTTTGACGCATGAGGCAGGCCATGCATTCCAAGTGTATCGCAGCCGTGAACTTGACATTCCTGAGTATTATTGGCCAACATATGAAGCTTGTGAAATCCATTCGATGAGCATGGAATTTTTAACTTGGCCATGGATGGAGCTGTTTTTCAAGGAAGATACGGAAAAGTATAAGTTTTCCCATTTAAGCGGTGCGCTCATATTCCTCCCGTATGGGGTAGCTGTTGATGAATTTCAGCATTTTGTCTATGAAAATCCTGATGCCTCCCCCGTTGAAAGAAAGCAGGCTTGGCGTAAGATCGAGATGGAATATTTGCCACATCGGGATTATGAAGGAAATGAATTCTTGGAGAATGGCGGGTATTGGCAGCGGCAAAGCCACATTTATCAATCACCTTTCTATTATATCGACTATACATTGGCCCAAATTTGTGCTTTCCAATTCTGGAAAAGGTCGACTGAAAAAGATGAAACGGCTTGGGGTGATTATTTGAATCTGTGCCAACTTGGAGGCAGCAAGTCGTTCCTTGATCTCGTTGAATCTGCGAATCTAAATTCCCCATTTGATGATGGTACTGTACAGTCCGTTGTGAAGGTGATAGACGAATGGCTCTCCAATGTAGATGATAAGGCATTATGAAATATTAGTCTGTATGATACGAACGCTTGGAGATTATTCCAAGCGTTTTTTTTATCTTTCATACGTTCGGAATGTTGGGCATGAAATGTGGTGATTTTCGCTCCACAGAGAAATGCATAGCGAGTTTCCGCCTTCATAATGAGAGATTGTTAGCCCAAGACAAAAACAGCCGACGAAAGGAATATTGCTCGGCTTGTCTTAAATGTCTCTTCCTTACATATAAATGTAGGGAGGAGGGGAGAATATGCTGTCAAGGTGGTCAGGGAGTTTTCAGATTGCAGCAGTTTATGTTGGCACAGTCGTCGGTGCAGGATTTGCAACTGGAAAAGAGATTGTCGAGTTTTTTACCCGTTATGGCTTTTATGGCTTTATCGGGATTTTAATAGCAGGTTATATTTTTATTTTCACGGGGACGAAAATAATGCTCATTTCCGCAAGGATAAGAGCATCTTCTTATGAGGAGTTCAATCAATTTCTTTTTGGGAGGAAAATAGCGGGAATCATCAACTTCTTTTTCCTTATCATGCTGTTAGGAGTGACGGCTGTCATGATTTCGGGTTCAGGAGCCGTTTTCGAAGAACAACTTGGCGTGCCTAAAAGTATAGGAAGTTGGTCTACGATCATACTGGCATCCTTGGTCCTGATGATGGGCATGCGCGGTGTTTTCACTGTGAATTCTTTTGTTGTACCAATCATGATCTGCTTTAGCTTGATTCTTTTTTTCTCGACTTTGGATAATGGGGATTTCTTTAAGACACTTACAAAAGTTCCTGAAGAAGGGATCACCGTGAAAATGATTTTGTCACCATTTGCCTATACAGCCTTTAACCTTGCTTTGGCACAGGCTGTGCTGGTTCCGGTTGCGTATGAAGTTCGAGATGAGAAGGTCATTAAACATGGTGCAATTCTTGGGGGGATATTCCTGACGATCATTTTATTGACAGGGCATTTTTCACTTATGACACTTCCTGACGTGAATAAATATGAAATTCCTTCAGCGGTTATTATGAGAACGGCAGCCAGTCAGTTATATTGGATGTTCATTTTGGTGATTTACGGGGAGATATTCACTTCGGTCATCGGAAACATTTATGGATTGCAGAGGCAAATCAGCAATTATATTAAATTGCCAAGCATGATGATCATAGCGGTGATTTTTTTAATAGCTTTGATCATCAGTGAATTCGGATATGGAAGATTACTAGGATATATTTATCCGGTTTTTGGATACATAAGTCTCCTTTTTTTAATATTGGTCTGGAAAAGCAAGGCGGGGAAGGAGTAATGAAGAATGGAGGACTTGTCCTTAGCCCTCCTTATCGATGTTCACCTTTTCATCAGCGTCTTAGCCATCACTAGAAATGCATCCCGGTAATCTCTATCTGTTTTCGTGAATATAGTTAAGCGGACGGGTGATTTTTCATCCTTGAGCAATATGGAAGTGATCACATCATCGCCGCTTTCCACTTCAAAGCCCGTTCCGCCCTCGACATCAAGTGAAGGATCGCTGATTGTTTCTGAAATGCTTTTCAGCTGGGCTTGAACATTTTTTTCCACCTCATCCCAATTGACATCCGTCTTCAACAATTCGATTCTCATATAAATGGAGTCATCTTCAGTCAGGAACATAATATCCTTTCCTGGTTCTTCGGCACTTAACCTGAATTGTTGCAAAACATAGAGGCTGAACGGTTGGTTATCACTTTTTTTTAGGAAAGCTGTTTTTTCTTTTGCTTCCCCGTTAATTGTATACTGCAGGTTTTGCTCCATCAGTCTTACTTTGTTATCACTTCGGTTATCGTGATTATCTCCTTGAGAGGTGTTGCCTTCATTCCCCTCTTTTACTGTGTCTTCCCGTGGCTCATCTGTTTTTTCGTCTGTGGCTGTACCGCAGCCAGTCAGAAGAAAAACGGCGAATGTGACACAGCCAATATAACGTGTCCAACTAGTCATGTGTTTCCCTCATCTTTCTGATTGAAATTCCAATCTGAATTTAGAGAACCTGCATCAAATACAGGTATTGTACCCTTTAATGAATTAGACGGAATGAAATGGAAATGGTTACAAAAAGCGGGAGAATCAATTTGCAGGATTGCGATAAAGTGAAAAACGAGATGGTCATCTAGTAACCATCCCGTTTGAGTACATTCAATCATCCTATGATTTTATAATTTTTATGGTTGACGACGGTTTTCTGTTCAAGTTCCAAATCACGATAATTTTCCATATACGTGACGTCCACGATTACTGAGTTCTCGTTCACTTTCTCGACGATTCCTTTTAAGCCTTCTCTAAATTCAATGATATTTCCAACTTCCGCTTTCTTCATGGCAATCATCCTTTCCCATTTTGTTTCCAATGATCAAAAAGTAACTATGGAGTAATTGGATTATTCGAACATCTTGCGGTTTAGATTTTGACGTGGGAGGTGCTAGTAAGAGAAAAAGTTATCTCTTATGTCGGTACAGTAAGCTAAACTTTTAAAAGAAGGTACGATTTCTTGTAATGGAGCAGATGTAATGATATGGCATAATTCGGTATATCTTGCGAACGCAGTTATACGTACTAGTATGTAATTCTATGTACAAAAAATGCCAATCATTTTACATTATGATATTTTACTATACAGTTTGCACTATTTTAAAGCATTCGTAAAGAATTATGTAGCAGTGGGCCTTAAAAAGTTCTGAATTATATTAAGTGGCAAGCTTATGTTAAAATAAAAACGGAATTTCTCCTGTAGAAATGATAGAACATTTGATAATTAAGGAGGATAATCTTATGAATGCAGAAGAAGCAAAAGATGTACTCGATAAACTGGCAAATCGGGAAATGAATGAATTCAGGATTACAAAAGAAGAATTTTTACCTTTTCGTGAGGTTCTTGTTAAAAGGGAAGACTTTAAACATTTTCGGGGGAATGCTCAACATAACGGTGTGATCATTTATACGTATTTAGAAGAAGCGAGAAGTTAATGGATATTTTTTGGGGTGGCTCATGATTGAGCCACCCCAAATTATTCATTATGGAAAAATCAATTGTTTCCTTAATTTATTTAAAGCGGACCTTCTCCATGATTTGACGGCTGCGGTAGTAACTTGATATACTTCAGCAATTTCAGTGACCGTTTTATTCTCCAAGTACGTTTGTAAAAGCCAGCGTTGCTGATTCAGTGTCAATCCATCCGTGTAGGTTAAGAGATTATCGATGGCAAAGGCCTCATCGTATATTGAAAATGGATCTTTAATCTCTAGTAGGAAGGAATCAAATGGTTCGGTGTTGGCTTCATATTTATGGTGGTGCTTTAATTCGTTCAGAATTTTGCCTTTGATTACCGTAAAGGCATAGTTGGAGAACTGACCGCATTCTTCATCGAATTTCCCATATGACTCCCATAAAGCAATCAATCCTACTTGAAAATATTCTTCCTTATTTTTATAGATGGAAAGTGAGCGGATTATATGATGGATCATCGGCGTGAATTCAGACGTTAGTACTGAGAAATCTTCCATTAAGCAAGCCACCTTTAGAAAGTGCACTTTCCTGTATTCCCGGGTGCTTTTACCATAAATAAAATGTTCGGCTAAAGCCAAATGGCATAACGGGTAAATGGAAGGAATAAAAAGTGAGTTTTAAAGGGATTAACGAGGATCTTATTAATAGGAAAATGTTGATTCAATCGAACTTTAATGAGGGGATGGCCAAATGAAAAACACATCCTTAGATTGGATGTGCCAAAACCATTCAATACTTCTTCATTTAATGTAAGGCCATATATCATGGGGATGTGTTCAGTTTCGACAACAAGGGGGCGGGTTTCTGAAATCACTGAAACAGTTATTTGAGGGTTTGTAAAAGGAACGTTGATTTCCACTTCAGGCACTCGCTTTCCGCGGGCGGTCCGGGAGCCTCCTCGGCGCTTTTGCGCCTGTGGGGTCTCCTTTGGACGCGCTTTTCTAAGCAGGAGTCTCGTACCTTCCGTTCCAATCAACTGGACTCATCCCAAACCAAGTTTGAGACTGGCTTATCTTCAATGGTTTTTCTGTGATCCTCATTTGAATGAAGAAATTTGCGGCACTCCTGCCGAAAAACTTGCTAGCCGAGCCCTTCTAGATGCTTGCTTTGATGAGGCTCGGCAGAAAGTGAGCGGGTTTCAGAAAACAGGCAAACTAATCTCTTACAAGTTCCCTTATACGTTCTTAATGGTGGTTTCAGAAAGCGGGCATATTATTAACTATTGTATTTGTTAACTTTGCGATTTTCGGAATCCAGCATCCTGTGCGTCTTGTTCGGTACAAAACATTTCCTCCGGTTTGGTTATTTCGTAATATTGGCCCGAAGGAATGTGATATATTTTGTTGCCTTTAGAGTTTATATTCCCTTTAATTTGCGGGTTACTGCAAGATGCAGTTGGCATTTCCGCTGAAGCTTCTACGGACTTCGAATCATCAAACCCCTTTGAAGTTGCATAGTTTTCAATTGACCAAATACCGATTTCGTCTTTTTGGGCTTGTTTCTGAATATTTTCCAATTCATCTAGATATTTCGTGTTCGGTGCATAAACATAGGCCACCCTGGCCAGTCCTTTTTCAAGCAGGAGTTTATTCACCATTTTACCGTCAACATAAAAATAGGCCAGCAGCCGGCCATATTTATCTCTTTCACCTATGCCGGTTTCTACTTCCACTTCAGAACCCGCTGGCATTAGTTCCTTGGTGAATTTGCTTGCCTCAGGTCCAAAAGGTTGAACGGGCTTGGATGGGTGCACGGTTTCTGGAGTATCCACCAAAAGTAGCCTGACCGTTTCTTCGTTTCCATTAGCCATTTTGATCTTTACTGTATCTCCGTCAACAACTTTAATGATCTCGGCTTTGAATGTCTTGCCTTTTTCTTCATTTGAAGAATCCGCACTGGATCTGATGTCTTCATTGGAGATTGAATCTTCCTGTTTGGATTGATTGATTAGGTTATCTGATGCAGCCTGGCAGCCAGACAGCGTGATCAGGCAAAGTGCAGTCAGGAGAAAGGCATTCAGATAAGAATGTAAAAAGGAATTTCCGTTCATGATAAGTCCCTCCATTTATTTAGGTTTTTCCACGTCCGTCATGGATATATTCAGCAGGAATAATACTAACCTATAAAAAAGGGAAAGAAAATGAAAATCATTGAAATTTTTTCATGCATCGCTACCTCATATCATGATAGTTTCTTATAATGATAGGGTGGAGTAAGGGAGGCAGGCGTGTAAAATGATATTTAGGCTTGAAAATATTAGGTATAAAGGGATTTTGAAAATTGATGATTTGAGAATACCCGCTTGTATGGTTACTTGCTTGACCGGGGAAAGCGGTGCAGGGAAAACCTCACTGCTCCGATTATTGAACAGGATGGATGACCCGGATAGCGGTTCGATCTATTATCAGGATCAGTTGCTGGATGAATTCAACCCGATAGAGCTCCGGCGTAAAGTCACAATGCTTTCTCAGTCAACTTTCACTTTACCGGGTACGATTGAAGAAAACCTGCAGATTGGCCTGGAATTGACAGAACGGGAAAAAAAGGATAAAGCCGAATTGGTTAAAGCACTTGAAACCGTCCAGTTGCAGAAGCCTTTAGACGAAGGGGCGGAGAATCTTTCTGGCGGGGAGAAACAGAGGCTGGCACTGGCGAGGCTACTTTTATTGAAACCCGAGGTATATTTACTGGATGAGCCGACTTCAGCTCTTGATGAAGAAGCCGAGCTGACGGTCATGAGCCGATTTTTAGAAGAAGTGAAGCGGGGAAAAGGAACGGTCATCATGATAACCCATTCAAAACAGCTTGCGGAAATATGTGCTGAAAAGAAGATTGTTTTGAAAAAGGCGAAGGAGGGTGATTATTAATGGAGGCGAATGGGATAATAGATATTGAGTTCTGGCGTCTCTGTGCAGCCTATGTCTTTGTAGGGATTCTGCTCATAATCGTGAAATGGCGGGGGATTTCACGGGAAAAGCAAATCATGCTCGCTACGGTACGGATGACGGTGCAACTCATTCTAGCCGGATATGTTTTGACATATATCTTTGAAAATCCCCACCCTTTACTTTCTTTAGGATTTTTATGTGCGATGGCACTGTTTTCCATCCATAATATTTTTAAGCAAGTGCCTTATACAATTAATAAGAAAATCAAAAGGATGGTTATCCTAAGTATGTTGTCAGGACCCATGGCGGCCTTATTTTATTTTAATGTGGTTGTCATCCATTTCACGCCGTGGTATGAGCCGAGGTATTTCATTCCAATTGCAGGGATGATCGTTGGGAATGCCATGACTGGAGTTACATTGGCGCTTAAAAACCTTCATGATGGGATTAGCAGTAATCGTGAAAAGGTGGAAGCGATGTTGATGCTTGGAGCGACTCCAGCGAGGGCTGTGAAGAAATATGTGGATGCTGCATTCGACTCCGCAGTGCTCCCGACTTTGAACAATATGCTAGGGATGGGGATTATCTTCCTTCCAGGAATGATGACAGGGCAAATCCTGTCGGGGATAAGCCCGCTCATCGCTATTGAATACCAGATTGCGATAATAATCGGGATTCTCGGAAGTGTTTCTTTAACGGTGGTCCTTTTCATTATGCTGAGTTTCAGGGCTTTTTTCACCAAAAATGCACAGTTATCCATTTAATCATTGAAGAATCTGAAAAGTAATAGTTGCAGTTCCATCTATATTTTTGTACTATTTTGTAGGTACCAATAGTTTTGGTTTGTTTGTTGGGAATGATAATGCTATCCTGATAAGGAAAAGGGCATTTCTTTTTTCATTTCTTTCATGAGTGGATGGAGAACCCCCCTTACATAACCTATTTATGTTAATTTATCTTAAAGGAGATTGATTTATATGGTAGAAAAAACATTTACAGTAACTGCAGAAACAGGAATTCACGCTCGTCCGGCTACATTGCTTGTACAAGCTGCAGGAAAATTTGATTCAGAAATAAACCTTTCTTATAAAGAGAAAAAAGTGAATCTTAAGTCCATTATGGGTGTAATGTCACTGGGTATTGGCCAAGGTGCGGAAATTACGATTTCTGCTGAAGGAAGCGATGAAAATGATGCACTAAATACACTTGCTGAAACGTTGAACAGAGAAGGATTAGCAGAATAATGTCCACTTTGATTAGTGGAATAGCAGCTTCAAACGGAATAGCCATCGCTAAAGCCTATCGACTTACAGAGCCAGATTTATCGATTGAAAAAAGAAGCATAGAAGATGTCGGGGCGGAAATATCCCGTTTTAAGGAAGCTATTCAAAAGTCAACAAATGAATTGGAGATAATCAGGGATAAAGCCGAAAAGGATTTAGGGGCCGATAAAGCCGCTATCTTTGACGCACACCTGCTTGTTTTGGCTGATCCGGAACTAATAACTCCGATTCAGGATAAAATCCAATCAGAAAGCGTCAACGCTGAGTTTTCCTTAAATGAAACCGCAAGCATGTTCATTACGATGTTTGAACAAATGGATAATGAATACATGAAGGAACGGGCTGCGGATATCCGTGACGTCACGAAACGGGTACTGTCGCATCTTTTAGGTGTTCATATTCCAAATCCAAGCATGATTGCTGAAGAAGTGATCATCATTGCGGAGGATTTGACTCCATCCGATACAGCACAGTTGAATCCTGCATATGTCAAAGGATTTACGACAGATATCGGTGGACGTACATCCCATTCAGCCATAATGGCACGTTCATTGGAAATTCCAGCAGTCGTTGGAGCAAAATCAGTGACCTCTTCCATTGAAAATGGTGACATGGTCATCATTGACGGGCTAAAGGGTGAAGTGCATATAAATCCTACTCCTGAACTCGTGAAACGCTACGAGGAGGAGCAGGAAGCCTATGCGATGCAAAAGGCTGAGTGGGCGAAACTGGTTCATGAACAAACCGTTACAAATGATGGCCATCATGTGGAATTGGCTGCAAATATCGGTACTCCGAAAGATCTGGATGGCGTTCATCAAAATGGCGGTGAAGGCATCGGATTATATCGTACGGAATTTCTTTATATGGGCAGAAATGACTTTCCGAGTGAAGAAGAGCAGTTCGAGGCATACAAAGCGGTGCTGGAAGGTATGTCAGGTAAGCCTGTAGTCGTCAGAACGCTTGACATAGGCGGAGACAAGGAGCTGCCTTATTTAGAGCTTCCTAAGGAAATGAATCCTTTCCTTGGATACCGTGCGATTCGCCTTTGCTTAAATGAGCAGGAGATTTTCCGGACTCAGCTCCGTGCCCTGCTTCGCGCAAGCATTTATGGGGATTTGAAAATCATGTTCCCGATGATCGCCACACTAGCTGAATTCCGCGAGGCTAAAGCCGTCTTGGCTGAAGTCAGGCAGGAACTTCTTGATAATGGCATTCAAGTTGCCGAAAAAATTGAAGTCGGAATTATGGTTGAAATCCCTTCAACTGCAGTGATGGCTGATATATTTGCTAAGGAAGTCGATTTCTTCAGCATAGGCACTAACGACTTGATTCAGTATACGATGGCCGCTGACCGAATGAATGAGAGAGTATCTTATTTATATCAACCATATAACCCAGCGATTTTACGCCTGGTTAAAATGGTCATAGATGCTGCTCATAAAGAAGGGAAATGGGCCGGGATGTGCGGTGAAATGGCTGGAGATGAAATTGCCATACCGATTTTGATCGGATTGGGTCTTGATGAATTCTCAATGAGTGCCACTTCGATTTTAAAAGCACGTTCTTTAATTAGCCAACTTTCGCTTGAAGAGATGAAAAAACTATCTCAGGAAGTTTTAGGGTTGGATACGAATGATAATGTGAAAGAAGCGGTAATTAACGCTTTGAAGAAATAAAAAAATGAGGAAAAACGGCACCCCATCACAGAATCTTCGGATGGGGTGCTTTCCTGTAATTTTTGCTTGAACATTTAAGCAAAAATGTTTATTGCACCAAAATGGGGGTAAATAAAAAGCAAGCACAGTTGTTTAGCTCTATTAGGGCAGCTGACATTCTCATTTCCCCCTTTGACGCCGGTTGGGTATCCAACCGGCAATTTTTTTTTTGACAGCTGGATAAAAAAATCATAAGAATGATTATTCAGATTTTTCACTTTTCGGAAATAGCGATATAATAGAATTATAAATTCAGGAAAATGGAGGTCATGATAAAATATGGAATTACATTTGGAAAAGAAAAATGCTTTGATTTTAGCTTCGAGTCAGGGTTTGGGGAAGGCCATGGCAGCTGAATTGGTTAAAGAAGGAGCAAATGTCATGCTAGCTAGCCGGGATGGAGAAAAGCTTGCCGCCGTACAAAGGGAAATATCGCAGCTTGGGGCGGGGAAAGTTGCTTATATGGTAACGGATATAACAAAAGCTGAAGATATTGAAAGCTTGGTTAGGCAAACTGCTGAAGAGTTCGGAGGTATCGATATTCTTATTAATAACGCCGGAGGTCCTCCAGGGGGTTCATTTACAGATTTCAATGATGAAGAATGGCAACAATCTTTCGAACTTAATTTACTAAGCTTCATAAGGACGATCCGTGAGAGCTTGCCACATTTAAAAAAACAGGGCGGGAAAATCGTTAATATCGCTTCTTCATCCATTAAAGAACCGATTCCAGGATTGATTCTATCGAATACATTCCGAACTGCTATCGTTGGATTGTCAAAGACGTTAGCTTCAGAATTAGCACCAGACCGGATATTGATCAATACAGTTGGACCAGGTAGAATCGCAACGGACCGCGTTCAGCACCTTGATAAAATGAATGCAGAGAAACAAGGCGTCACTCCTGAGGAAATGACAGAACAATCCATTAACAAAATTCCTCTTGGCCGTTATGGGGAACCCGAGGAATTTGCAAAGTTCGTTACTTTCCTTGTTTCAGGTGCCAATACATATTTAACGGGGCAGTCCTATTTAGTTGACGGAGGAATGATAAAGTCCATTTAAGGATTTTTGAAACAAAATGATTGGGAGGAATCCGCAGTGATGCAATTGAACAAAGTGATCGGCTTCATAGGTTTAGGAGTTATGGGGAAAAGCATGGCCGCAAATCTACTTAAAGCGGGATTTAAGGTATATGTTTATACAAGGACGAAAGATAAGGCAAGTGAACTGCTTTCACAGGGCGCGAAGTGGGCATCTGCACCAAAGGAAATTGCGCAGAAAGCCAATGTGATCATTTCCATGGTAGGATACCCTAGTGATGTGGAAGAAATCTATCTTGGGGAAAATGGGCTTATCGAGAACGGGAAACAAGGAACCCATTTAATCGATATGACGACCTCCACACCGTCTTTGGCAGTGAAAATAGCGGAGGAGGCCAAGAAAAGAGGCATGGAATCATTGGATGCACCGGTTTCCGGAGGGGATATCGGTGCCCGTGATGCAAAGCTTACGATCATGGTCGGCGGGTCTAGTGAGGCATTTGAAGCGGTCCTGCCCATTTTTGATATCATTGGCAGCAATGTTGTCCATCAAGGCCCGGCTGGTTCGGGACAGCATACGAAAATGTGCAATCAAATCGCCATTGCATCTAATATGATCGGAGTGACTGAAGCGATTTCCTATGCCCAAAAGGCGGGGTTGGATCCGGAACGGGTATTAAGAAGCATATCATCGGGCTCTGCCGGTAGCTGGTCACTGTCCAATCTTGTGCCGCGGATGGTTGAAGGGGATTTTGAACCTGGTTTTTATATCAAGCATTTTATCAAGGATATGAAGATTGCACTTGATGAAGCGGAAAGAATGGGAATGGACGCTCCTGGATTAAGCCTAAGCAAATCCCTGTATGAGGGGCTGGCAGAAGCTGGAGAGGAAAATAGCGGTACACAGGCGTTATATAAACATTATAATTAAGTGCTAGCATTTCTTTATCATGAATAAGCTGATAGCGACAGCCTTTACAAAAAGGAGTGAAAGCTATGGGCGAATTCGATGATATCAATATGAAATTCCAGGAATTAGAAGATGGTCGATATATTGTAAGGATTGAAGGCTTTAAACGGGAAAAAACCATTCATCAAACAAAGCCCATTCGTTGGGATCTGAAATTAATGAATGAAAGTCCGCTAATCTTGCCGGTGAAATTCAGTCATATCGAAACGAATGCCGGTTTTCAGATCTTGATGCGCGAATTGAAGAGTTTAGGTTTTTCAAAGCCGCGCTCCGCAAAGGAATTTGAAGAAGTGATGGCTGATTTACTTGGTTCCATCGTTGAAGTGAGCCTTACCACGACAAATAAGGAAGAAGGATATCGGGAAATCCGTTTTTTACGGAGATTGTATTAGCTGATTGGCTTGGTGAAAAACCTCCGGTAGCCTGACATCTTTGAAAAATAGGAAAATGGCCTTCAATTGTTCATCCAATTGAAGGCCACTTTTTTTCGGTTACTTTTTAGCTAAAAATGATTCAATACGGTCCAAAGCCTTTTCAAGGGTTTCCATGGAATAGGCATAAGATATCCTGAAGTACCCTTCGCCAAGGGGAGAGAAGGCATCTCCAGGGACCACTGCCACTTTTTCCTGTTGAACAAGCTTTAGGCAAAAATCAAGGGAAGAGGCATAGCCTTCAGGCAGCTTTATAAAGAAGTAAAAGGCACCATTTGGTTTGACTATTTCCAGTTCCATCGCTTGTAAGCGACTGTATACGTATTCACGTCTCCGGGCATACTCGGTCTTCATGGGAATGGCATCATCTCTGCCTGCCGTCAATGCTGCCAAGGCAGCTCTCTGTGATATGGAGGCGGCACAAGTTACATTGTATTGGTGAACCTTCAGGATATGCTGAGAGATGGCTACAGGCGCAAACAGAAGGCCAATCCTCCACCCGGTCATGGAATGGGACTTGGACAATCCGTTCAGGACGATGGTTTGTTCTTTTAAGAAAGTGGCAATCGAAACATGCTCCTGATCGAATACCAGTTCACTGTATATCTCATCAGCCAATATGAATATGTCCTTGCCCCTTACAAGTTCGGCAATGTCCAATAATTCTTCGGCAGATAATGTTACCCCGGTCGGATTCGATGGATAGGGCAGAACGATGCACCGTGTATGATCAGTTATGTACTTTTCAATGATATCTGCAGTCAAACGAAATCCATTTTTTGTTGTATCGGCATAAACGGGTGTTGCACCGCACATCTTAATGATGGGTTCATATCCCGGGTATACAGGACCCGGCAATATGACTTCGTTCCCTTGGATGAGAATCGTCCGAAAGGTAATGTCTATGCCTTCGCTGGCACCAGAAGTCACTAGGACTTCATTCGCCGGATCATAGCTAAGCTTGTATTTATCCTTTACATATTTTGAAGCGGCTTCCCTCAATTCCAGATAGCCGGCATTGTGAGTATAAACGGTATAGTCATTATCGATGGCTTGTTTTGCCGCCTCTTTAATATGCATTGGAGTTGGAAAGTCAGGCTGTCCTATCGTTAAGGAAATGGTGCCTTCGATATCAGCGACCATATTGTAGAATTTACGGATTCCTGATATTTGAACGTCTTTTACTAGAGGGTTTATTAAATGTTCCATCTATGAATATCCTCCCTTATCTAACTACATGAATTATGTACCATGTTTGACTCATTCTATTTTATCATTTAGTTTGGATGGGGGAGAAAACTTTTTGAGATTAATGAATTAAAGGTATAATGTATGATAAGAAAATATTGAGGGTTGATACATTTGATACGGACTTGCGCAATTACATCTAATCAAGAAATCAGTTTTGATTTACCGCTAACGGAAATGAATAATCCGGATATCGAGTGGTTCTGGGTGGATTTTTCCAACCCCACAAACAAGGAAATCGAACTTTTATCCAGTCATTTTCACTTTCATCCGCTGGCAATTGAAGATTGCCTGGATGATTTTAATCAACGTCCTAAAATGGATTTTTATGAGGGTTACCAATTTCTTGTGATTCATGCTCTAAGGGAGAAGGTATTTAAAGCAGTGGAATTGGATATGTTCGTTGGTGAAAAATGGATAGTCAGTTTTCATAAAGAAGATATGTTTGAGCTGGAAAAGGTACGGGAAGAAATTGCTGGTAATAAAATGTTGAAGCAAAGTCCCTTTTTCTTGATGCATAGGATAATTGACAGGATCGTCGATGAATTCTTCCCACCTGTTTATAAAATTGAAAGCGAATTGGGTAGCATTGAGGAAAATACTGAAAATGACACGATTAACGAATTGATGGATCAGCTTTTCGATTTACGTACAGATATGTCCAGGCTCCGTCGGACCATATTGCCGATGCGTGATTTATTGTACAGAATGATTTCGTCGGAGCGACTGAATTACTTAAAAGATCAGCACCTTTATTTTAATGATGTGTACGATCATCTTCTTAAATTGACTGAAATGCTTGAATCCTATCGAGATTTTTCGTCCGATATACGTGATAGTTATTTGTCTGTGAACTCTAATAATATGAATTCAACAATGATGACATTGACTGTCATCACTACCATTTTCATGCCGCTGACCTTCATAGTGGGCGTGTATGGGATGAATTTTGAATATATGCCGGAATTAAATTGGCATTATGGCTATTTCCTCATTCTTGGAATGATGGGTGGAATTGCCTTGATGATGTTTTTATTCTTTGTTAAAAAAGGTTGGCTCAATCCAAAGAATAGGTCGCGAAAAAGATGAAATGACCCAACTGGCCTGCTATTCTAGGCTTAATTGAGATGAGTATTTTTTTGAATGGAGCGACGATGGAAATTGTGGGCAAACGAATGGTCTATTCGTTTTAATCGGGGTGACCATCATCAATTTACTTTTCCACATGCATATAAGCTTTATTCTTTGTTGCTTTCCGCGAATAGGCTTTGGAAGGGCGGCAGGGCTTTTTGAGACCAGCCCATCAGGTTTGCTTCATAACCCATGTCGGATATATCATGGAGGGGTTTGTCGAAGAGACAGGCCCCTTTACGATCGATATGATGGGCAGGATGGCAGTGGTGAAAAATGAACTTTGGAAAAGGGGGACTCTGATGGGTCCCTTTTTTAGTTTGGCTTCAATAGATAATCACTGCTTGATCCTTTTTTTATCTGTGCTCTAAACAAAAGAAATATTTAACCGAATTATTAGGTAGGAGTTCATTGATAAAACCATGAAATTTTTGTGGAATTATGAAATGAAAAAGTATGAGAAGGGCGAGATGACACAATGGAAGCAAATAAAGGAATATTACTGGAAAGTGGCACGAATGAGCTTGAGATAGTGGAATTCGGTCTCGGAAAGAATAAATTCGGCATTAACGTAATCAAGGTGAAGGAAATCATTAATCCTGTCCCCATCACGCTTGTCCCCCATTCCCATCCAAATGTGGAGGGGATCATTGAGCTTCGTGGAGAAGTCCTGCCAGTTGTGAATGTGGCGAATGCTTTAGGATTTCCGCCATCTGAGACTCCTGATCAGGATAAATTCATAGTGGCTGAATTCAATCAGCAAAAAGTGGTTTTCCATGTCCATACCGTAACACAGATCCACCGTATCTCCTGGTCCCAAATCGAAAAGCCTTCGGATATGTATCAAGGCCTTGAAAGTCAGATTATCGGAGTAATAAAATTAAACAGTGAAATGTTACTGTTACTTGACTTTGAAAAAATAGTGGTCGAAATCAATCCGGAATCAGGAATAAATATCCAACAGGTTAAAAAGCTTGGTGCCCGGCAAAATTAAGACAAGAGAATCCTGATTGCAGAAGATTCTCCATTACTGAGAAAGCTGCTTTTTGATACATTGTCAGAAGCTGGATTCAAGTACTTGGAGTTTTATGAAAATGGACTTGATGCATTTAATTATCTGGAGAATTTAATTGAATCAGGAAAAGTGGTTGAAGATGAAGTGAATCTTGTGATCACCGACATTGAGATGCCACAAATGGATGGACATCATTTGACTAGAAGAATAAAGGAAAACGGGGAACTTGCTGGGTTGCCGGTGATTATTTTCTCTTCTTTGATTACTGACAGCCTTCGTCATAAAGGTCAGGTCGTAGGGGCTGACGCACAAATCAGCAAGCCGGAAATTGCAGAGCTTATAAAGTTGATAGACAGATTGGTATTATGAATGTGAAAACGGGCCGATGAGGCGTTACCTCACGGCCCGTTTGGTTTATCAATGATTAATACTTGGAACCTTTTCCTAAAAAGGAGGATGGGAATGGATTGTGAAATGGTTGCTTGACCGACCCACGTCCGTGAGCCCTTTTCTCGGTGTTGGCATTGTTCGGTTGTTTTTCACCTGCTTGTCCAACGTAAGTTTGCAGGATCTGTTTTGCCTTAGATAATGACAACGCGGCTTTAGGGTTCCGTATGGAAGCTGCCCGGCTGCCGAGGTGGGGTAGTTTTTTCAAATCTTCCTTTGTGGGAGGTAAATGAAAAACATATGATCCGCATTCGACAATGACGTCGGATTGTTGTGCTGCAAAGCGAGGGTTATCAGAAAAATGAAGTCCAATCTTCTTCGCTTTTCCTTCTTGCATAAGCTTGCTTAATGCGAGCCGTTTTAAATTATATAAATTCTTGGGCTCCAATGCAGTCTTCGCGTGTTTATTGACAATAAACACGGCTTGGGCAAGGGAGTTTATCGAAAACTCATCCCTTTCAGAATGTCCTTTCGTTTGGTTCATTGTGGAAACTCCTTTTCTTAATGAGGTTAGAAGGACGTTATAAACAGATTTCCTTCAGTAAAAACCCGTTTTTATATATTGGATGAAATAGAGCCGTGTGTGCAACCAGACAGAAAAAAGTGAAAAAATACTGCATGTACATCTCTAGGGTATGACCATCATTTCCCAACACTTTACCATCTATTCATTTTCATATTATACCACTTCAAAATATATAGTGAAGTAAAATTCAATCCGAAGCCTTTTGGTCCAAGAAAAAAGAAGGCGCTTATGTCGCCTTCTGTCCAACCCTTATTGAGTGTATATATTGATATTTTCAGTTACCGCAGCCTGTGCGCCGAATTGTTGCTGGGGACCCTGAAAGCCTTGAGAAGCAGGGTACGCTGGATAAGCGGGGTAAGGAGGGTAAGCGGGCGGGTATGGAGGAGGATATGGAGCATAGACAGGTGGACGGTTATTGAATAGCAACGGTCCAATTGCCAATCCTGCAACAAAAGCTACAGGCGCCAATAGAGGAAAGAAAGGAAAGAAGCGCTCGTCATTCCAATATTCAGGTCCATATTCATTCCCATATGCATTTCTGTAATCGTTCTGTAGCATAATGGTCTGCGGATAGTGGTAGTAAGGAAAATATTGTGTTTGCATAATTTGCCTCCTTTCTCAAATTCTTTACATAGTATGGAATTTTTTAAGAAAAGAGCCTGTTCCATCTTAATCTGTTATAATGAATCTACTTATGAGTAAAATTTGGGGGGACCTTGATGGATCGGTTTAAAAGCTTTTTTGCAGTCGGTTTTGGAGGAGCAGCTGGAGCGATATTGCGATATTGCGTAATCTTGACTGCTGGTCATTCCTTCTTCCCGTTTGGAACCCTCTTAATAAATATAGTAGGCAGCTTTTTACTTGGAATGATCAATGGCTATTTCGTCTTGAAAAAGAAATCGCTTGTTTTTTTAGCGCTGGGCAGCGGGTTTTGCGGAGGTTTCACCACGATGTCCACATTTTCCCAAGAAGTGGTGAATCTACTGCAGACTTCTCTGGCATTGGCGGGACTGTATATTGGTGCCACGCTTTTATTTGGTTTGGTTGCTGGTTTCTTCGGACTGGGCCTTTTTAATAGACGGAGAGGTGAGTCCCTTTGATCGAGGTTCTTTCAGTTTTTATAGGAGGCTTTTTTGGAGCGGCCTCAAGATATCTCTTGCAGATTATTTTTAATAGGCTATTGCCAGCCATCTCGATACCCATTAGCATTTTACTGATTAACCTTATAGGTTCCTTTGGGCTCGGACTGGCGTTGCCACAGAAAGAAAGCTGGTCTGTATCTTTGCAGGTTTTTCTGACAATAGGTTTCCTGGGTGCTTTTACGACCTTTTCAACATTCAGCATGGAAACACTTGAACTTATTAGTAAACACCGTTATATAGATGGCCTTATCTATATAACGGTATCTGTTTTAGGGTGTATCGGAACTTTCCTGTGCGGCTATTTAAGTATGGTATAACCTTTATGGCAACTACCATTTGGTGCTGGTAAAAAAAACCTGGTTTTCTCAGATATACTTCTAATGCTATAATTCATAGGAGTCCATTACACATGAACACATGATTTATGGCAACAAGTCGTTTTATTCGCACAGGCTTTGTTAAAAAGTCTGGCGGTTTTCCCCTGTATTCTTTTCCTATCATCTTTCGGATTGGAATTCGTAAACTGTCAACTCCGGACGTGAAAGGAAACGATATGGGAGACGGGTAGTGCCAAGCCCTCTATTAACATGTAACGTTAATGAATCGATTTCATACGTGCCTTCCCGGTACTTTTCAGCGTATGGGGGAGTTACAAGGGCACCGGCAAAGGGGATTTGTACTTGTCCTCCGTGACTGTGACCGCTTATTTGATACTGGATGTCATAAGTCCTTGATGTGTCAGCAAGGTCAGGGGCATGCGAAAGCATAATGGTGAACACTTCATCAGGGATGCCGGATAGTGCTTTTTCAAAATCAGGTTTTCCTAGCATGGCATCATCAATCCCGGCAATGACTATTTCTTCAGCCGTTAATAAGGTAATCTTAGATGAGGTATTTTGCAACATGGTAAAATCGGATTTTTCCATGATATCGCTGTAAATTTCTGAACCATATCCCCCATGATCATGGTTACCGTAGATGCTGAATTTACCAAGTGGTGCTTTGAGCTGATTTAAAATGAGGGGGATTTTCTGGTGATCCTTGTATTCATTAGGATGGTCCATCAAATCTCCGGTAAATAAAATAACATCAGGGTCCAGTTGGTTTATCTTATTGACAATTTCTTGTAAATCTTTAAGCTGAAATTGAAAGCCTAAATGTGTATCACTGAATTGGATCATTTTCATGCCATGAAAACCTTTTGGGATAAGCGGGTGGCTGATGATTTTATGCTTGATTTCTAACCATTTCGGTTCCAAATTATGGGCATAATAGTTTCCGCCAATCCCCAAACCGGTTAAGGTAGCCAATGTACCAAAACTTTTCTTTAAGAATGTTCTTCTGGATATGGGTTTATTCAAATTAATCAACCTATCTAATATAAAAATGTTACTTCCTCATACTAACAAACAATATACATAAAATGAAGAAAATATCTTCTATGAGCATTTGAAAAACATGTAAACTGGGGTTTGATGAAACCGTAGCCGGTTTGAAATTGAACATCTATACGGAGGTAACATGATGACCGAACCAATGTTTATTACACTGATTATACTTCTATGCGCGATTGCGCTTTTTATACAAGGGAAATTTCGAGCGGATTTAATTGCACTAAGTGCACTATCCATTCTGGGTTTACTGGGGATTCTGACATTGGATGAACTAGTGGCCGGGTTTGCGAATCAAGTGGTCATCATGCTGGCTGGGCTATTTATAGTCGGTGCCGGCCTGTTAAATACAGGAATCGTGGAAAAGGCAGGAAATAAGTTGTTGGGTTTATGTGGGGGCAGTGAATGGAAATCGCTGCTTATCGTCATGCTTACAGCAGGAATATTAAGTGCCTTTTTAAGCGGAACGGGAATTGTTTCCATACTGCTACCGCTCGTTATGAGCATGGCCTTAAAACAAAAAACAAGTCCGACAAGGTATTTATTGCCACTTGCCTATGCAAGCAGCATAGGAGGGCTATTAACACTGACAGGTACTCCCTCCAATATGATCGTTGCTGATGTATTACGGCAAAATGGAATAGGGACATTAGAGTTTTTTGACTTTACACCCGTGGGCTTGATCGCCTTTGCAGCAGGGGTATTCTTCATGTTGACACTCGGACGCCTGTTGCTTCCAGAGAAGACGATAGCGGCGAACAATAGTGTCAAGGGGCTGTCTGCAGGGGAGCTTGCAGGCATGTACAAAGTATATGACAGATTGCATTACCTGCATATACCCGCTACTTCCGATATTGTTGGAGAAAGGCTGTCTGACCTCCAGCTTCCTATTCAGTATGAATTGACTTTGATTGAAATCCAGCGGAAGCCAAAGGATAAGCAATTACCGCTGTTGCAAAGGCAGCTGACGATTTCTGCAAGGGCGGATGAGGTTCTTCATCCTGAAGATATCATTTTGGTGTTTGGAGAAGAAGAAGCAGTTGAGAGATTGGCACTTAACTATGAACTGGAGTTTAAACATTTCAATCCCGAACAAATAAAGAAACATTTTCTTAGCAGCAGATTTGGATTGACAGAAATATTGATCGTCCCGAACTCGGATTATGAGAATCAAACCTTGATAGATGTGCATTTTCGTGAGAAATACCAATGTAATGTGCTTGCAATCAATCGGAATGGCGAATATATTCAAGCGGATGTCGGAACGGAACGCCTTAAACCGGGGGATGCAATCCTGATACATGGGGAATGGGAGAACATTGAGAGGATTTCCTCGGATTTACAGGATGTCATCGTCATTGGAAGTACCTCGGAAGATGGCTCTCCAGTCAACTCCAAGGGCAAAGCATGGATTGCCTTGGGAATCACTGCATTGATGGTCATTCTATTATCGATGGAGTCTGTCCCTGCCGTACTATCGGTATTGACGGCCGCATTGTTGATGGTGATCAGTGGCTGTGTCCGTTCGATGGAGGATGCTTTTCAAAAGATTAACTGGGAACCTGTTCTTTTGATTGCCGCCATGTTCGGAATAACGGCTGCACTGGATAATACGGGCGGAGTGAGGATGATAAGTGATTGGCTGGCCGTTTTATTCAGTAATATCGGGCCACACGGCATATTAGCGGTCTTTTACTTGCTGACACTGATCCTGAGCCAATTCATCCCGTATGGAGCCGCGACGGTAATCATGACGCCCATCGCACTGACATCTGCGGTGAATCAAGGCATCGATCCCCTTCCTGTGTTTATATGCCTTGCCGTTGCTGGCAGTTTGGCTTTATCGACTCCAAGGGTTGCCACTACCAATGCGCTTGTCATGACGGCGGGTGATTACAAGCATAAAGATTTCATCATGATCGGGATATCCATACAGATCTTCATCGGCGTTATCATGGTGATCACAATACCGTGGTTATTCCCTTTTTGATAAGACATAAGGCATTGTTCAGTTATGGACAATGCTTTTTCAATGTGTTTCTTTTCAAATGGATTGGATGAATGCGGTTCTGAAAAAAGAGTTATGCAGTAGGAATTTAAATTATTTATTATCAATGCAAGAAACTAATGGTATAATTTTGGCATATTGGTGTTTTCGTAATTAGGGGGAAGATGCATCATGGATACAGAAAAGATATTAAAGAATTTAGACAGGGTGACACCATTCTTTCAACCGATTTTCAGTGCAGATCAACATCAGGTAATCGGGTATGAAATTCTAGGGCGCTATGAGGAACAATCGGAATATAAAAGCCTTGGACCTTTTTTTCACGATTCTGCAGTGCCGGAAGAGTATAGGGTGGAAGTGGATAATTACGTACTTGAAATTGCTTTGGAGAGAATAAAAGACTATGGTGAAGATTTTCTTATCTTTATCAACAGAGATCCTAATTTGCTTATGCTGGATCATGGCGAAGAATTCATGGAGATTTTACATCGTCATTTTCAACCGGAGGAAATGCACCGGATCGTGCTGGAACTATCAGACACGATCAGTCCGGAAAACTTAGATCCTTTGCAGCATGTGCTTGCTTACTTTAAAACATATGGGATTAAGATAGCTTTAGATCATTTAGGACAAGATACGCAATTGGACCGAATCGCACAAATTTCTCCGAATATTTTAAAAGTTAACCTGGACCAGCTTCGCATTTCAGGTGGAGATGCCTATCAGGTCATCTTGTTTTCTCTAAGCATGCTTGCACGAAAAATCGGCGCCAATTTACTATTTGAGAACATTGAATCCGAATACCAGCTTCGTTTTGCATGGAAGAATGGGGGACGGTATTATCAAGGGTATTTTTTGGCGAAACCGGAAGGTGAATTCATTAATAAAGATTTACTTCGTGAAAAATTCCATCAAGAATGTCAGTCCTTCATTTCTTTAGAGACCAAGAAGCTTGAAGCGGTTTATCAAATAACCTTGCAATTCAACGAGAATATGCAAAATTTCTTAAAACAGCAAAAGCGGAACGGCTCCCATGAAGAGTTTCTCAATATTTTGGCGAAAAAGTTGGATTCCGTATGTTTTCGGCTTTATATTTGTGATGAAGAGGGGTATCAAAAATCCCCCAATATCCTACATAAGGACGGGCAATGGCTAGTCCAACCTAGTTATATGAATAAAAATTGGAGCTGGAGACCTTATTTTCTCGAAAATATCGTAAAGATGCGCAATGAGAAAAAAGGAAGACTATCCGATTTATACAGTGATATCGAAACAGGGGAAACAATACGGACCTTTTCATACCCCCTGAATAATAAGGAATACATTTTCTGTGATCTTTCTTATAGTTATTTATATGAAAATGAAGCACTATTATAAAAAACGATTCATGAATATAATCGCTTTAAATGTGTAACGATAAGCAGAAATGATGCGCTTGGAGGGGACATATTTTGAGCACGTACATCTGGATTCTAATCATAATCGTTACGATCATGGCATTATATCTGCTCTTTTATACTTATTCTGTAGCAAGGGCACAGAAAGTGAAGGCCAGATATGATTCGACTATCGATGATTCTGTTAAAGAACATCCTTATTTAAAGAACCCGGTATTCGTTTCCCTTTTCGTCGGGACGATTTTGGTTGCCGGATTTATCTTTTACTATGCTTTTCGATAATTGTGAGAAGGAGATTTCAATTTCATGAAATCTCCTTTTTTATTGTGAAGAATGGGCAAAGGTATTAGGTATCCCGGGGAATTTGATTTTCCCTAGTTTGGCTTTGATTATGACGGGTATTGAAAGGCATAGGCAAAAATCAGAACCATTAGGAGAAATTCTATAACAAGGAGATGATTGTAATGAGGAAATATCTAGTTGCATGTCTTGCCAGTATCCTTTTATTTTTAAGTGGAGGGTTCACAACTTCAGCGGAAGGCTTACATAGAGAGGAAGTACTATCTTTAGTACAAGATGCCATGGAGAACCAAGGTTCGATCAGTGAGGAAGTACGTACTATGGAAGCGATTGAAGCGAAGTTGGATAAACATTTCACAGGTGATTTCATCAAGAAATTTGTCGAAGCGAATGTAGTGGAAGTCGATGGCGGTTATATGGCATTTGGATCAGATTTCGCTCCATATTATATCCCTTTTTTCAGTTACGACAAGAATACGGAAATTGTATATGGGAAAAATGGTGATGTCATTTATGTTCAGGAGGAATTCCAGGACACTGGGGACGGACCTGTATCGATGAAAAAACATGTTGAATCAGTTACCTTGAAAAAGGAAAATGATGTTTGGAAGATAACGGATGTAAATTATGAAAGTGATAAAATGAAATAAAGCAAGTTTTTCTAAGTTGAAAAATGCGGGAAATGAAAAAGTCTAGAGGAGGTCACTGCCTTCTCTAGACTTTTTTATATATTCAGTTCTTTTTTTATTTCGTCCAATTCAAAACCAATAATGGCTTTCCCGTCGATGACGACCGTTGGTGTGGAATAGGCGCCGTATTTATTCGTTAATTCTTTTCGGGCTTGTCCATCTGCTTTAATATCCTTTTCTTTGTAAACGACATTATTATCATCAAAGAACATTTTCATGATTTTGCAGGGAGGGCAATCAGGTTGGGTATATAGCGTAACGTCTTTCATTTCAATCCTCCATGTATGATTTAGGTAAGGTTTATTTTTTCATTATAGAGGATGCCGATACATTTGAATAGGAAAACACCCCCTAGCACCCGTTCTACTTCCCTTTTTCCTGTTTTACCAGATAGTCTATCAATCCCATGGAACAAACGTTCAGGTCCATGGCGATGATTTCAAAAACAGGATGATCTGTGGTGATTCCTTTTTCGCCTAAATGAAAGGCGACTTCCGTGAAAATATTTTTACTGGTCGCTGCCACTCGTTCCTCAAAGCTCGCATATTCCCTGTATGCCGATTTGGCAGTCGCAACAAATTTAGGCAGCCAGAAATGAAGCTGTTCATATACTTCCTTAGGGTTTTCGGATACCCCATAATGGCCAAAATATATACGTTCGACGCCGATGCTTTCATACAATTTCGCTGCTGCAAGCATCGCTTCGGGGTTAAATTGGTTTGGAGATGTGGAAGGTAAGTAAAATTCCAGACCTTCTTCATCTAGTTCACGATAATAAATGCCTACGGTGTCACCTGAAAACATCCCTTTTGAAACCGAATCGAATATGCTTAAATGATGGTTTGCGTGTCCGGGAGTATCAAAAAAGGTCAACTTTGAATTTTCACTTGTTTGCAGGTATTCCCGATCATGTTTAATCAGCATTCTTTCAAACGGGATAGGTAAAATCGGATCGAAAAGCTTATTGAATTCATCACCATATACTGCTTTAGCCCCAGCTATCAAACGTGTTGGATCTTCTAGATGACGTGCACCTTTTGGATGGACGATCACTTTGGCGTTCGGGCAATGCTGTAAAAAAAGTCCAGCTCCACCTGCATGGTCCAAATGAATATGGGTAAGAATGATATATGTAATATCTTCAAGGGCGATTCCCAAATGTTCGAGCCCCTTCATTAAGTGGGGGATGGAAGGGCTGGCGGAAGTTTCGACTAATGTGATGTCTTCATCGGCAATTACATATGTACCTGTACGATTTCTTCTATCCAAATCAAAACCATCAATCAATGAAATGCGATAACCAAGTTCACTAATGTTTTGCAACAGAATCTACCCCCTAAAAAATTTTTCATGTACAAAATCCATTCCTTATTTTATTCTGTTAATAGTGCCATGTAAAGAATGAAGTTTTAAATTATTCTGAATTTATTTCAGCGTGGTTACTGGATAGAAAAGTATGGTATAGTGAAACCTATCGAAAAGGTTTTATTCAGAAAGGAGAGGGAGTATGTCTCAATTACAGGGCATCCTTACCAGATTGAAAAGTCTTCAAGAGCAAGCGAAGGAATCTGAATCTGCTCAACGTTTTTTTGAAATAGATGGTGTGAAAAAGTGCCAGGTTACATATTTCAGCAAAACAGAAATGTTCGAGCTTGAAGTATACAGTGATAAAGGGAAATCATCCAAATATCAATTTGATAATATTGATATGATTACCATTGAAATCTTTGATCTTCTTCAATCTTAAAAAAATCACGAAAAGCCGCCCTCCTTTGGAAGCGGCTTTTTTATTGTGAATGAAGCAGTGAAAATTACACATCTTATTAATTGGAGGGATGTAAAATGAAAAATCCAATGGTAATATGCCCAGCATGCGGTGAGGAAAGAGAAATGGATGATGTATTAACGGCACAATCCAACCAAAATGTAATTTATCAATGCCCGGAATGCGGTTTTAAACAGGTTAACATCAAAACTAGTAAAGGCTAAAAATCTCTTGCGGACATCCCGTCGTTTGGGATTTTATTGGTCTAGGAATGAGCCTTTTCTGCTTACATATGTTAAACTATAGAAAGAGCTGTATATAAAAACATATGGTAAGGGGTTTTAACATGATCGGTACTCATGATGGGGATTTATTGGAATCCAGCGTTAAAGACTTAATGATTTCTTCTGAACGCGTGGCCCACGTGCAGGTAACCAATAATTTAGAACATGCACTATTGGTTTTAACAAAGAGCGGTTATACGGCCATTCCTGTGTTAGATCCGATGTATAAACTGCATGGTTTAATTAGCACACCAGTCATTCTTGATTCAATCTTGGGACTGGAACGAATTGAATTTGATAATCTTGAGAATAAAAAAGTTTCCGAAATAATGAATATAGAAATACCTCGCCTGCATATTGATGATACATTGACAAAGGGTGTGGAATTGTTGATTGATCATCCTTTTGTCTGTGTGGAGAATGACGAACATGTATTTGAAGGTATCTTAACGAGAAGAGCAATCCTGAAAAAGGTATTTAAACAAAATACACCCGATAAATAAGTAAGGCTTAAAAAGATGGTTAACCTCAAGACTCGCCAGTTGGCGAGTTTTCTTGTTTTTACATATTTTATCCAGCTAGTGGAAAAGTCTATAAACAGTTAGGGTCTTAGGGGAGGATGCTGAAATTGGGCCAAGAAGTGAATAGTGCTAAGGTGCAGAATAAAAAATTGAAACGTCCCTTCATATTAGCTGCAATCATGTTGGCTATGTTTATGAATGCTATTGAAGGAACGATAGTGTCAACGGCAATGCCAGCCATTGTAAGTGATTTAGGCGGTTTTTCACTTTACAGCTGGGTGTTTTCAGGTTATTTGCTAATGAACGCGGTAACAGTCTTGATATATGGAAAGCTATCGGATATTCTCGGGAGAAAACCTGTTTTATTATTTGGAATCATTGTCTTCCTCATTGGCTCCCTTCTCTGCGGCTTTGCAGATTCTATGACGGAACTCATCATATATCGCTTTATACAAGGTTTTGGGGCAGGGGCTGTAGCTCCTGTGGCCTCGACAATTGTTGGCGATATTTATAAAAATGAAGAGAGGGCACGCGTTCAAGGGTATCTATCGAGCGTGTGGGGCATTTCGGCTGTCATGGGGCCAGCTTTGGGCGGCTTGATCGTTGAATCCCTGACTTGGAAGCTTGTCTTCTGGGTAAATATCCCTTTGGGGTTATTATCTTTTATTGGGATTTGGTTTTTCCTTCATGAAAATATCGAAAAGAAAAAACGTGATATCGATTACCTAGGTGCAACGCTATTGACGTTATCCATATCCACTCTTATGGTGATTCTCGTAGAAGGAGGAGTAAAATGGTCATGGGCTTCAGCTCCGGTCATATCCTTGGCATTAGTGGCCATCATCACCTTCATCTTCTTCATTCTTCAGGAAAAGAAAGCGGCCGAACCGATGATGCCATTTGAAATTTGGCAGGAGCGTTCCATCCTGATTGCCAATCTTGTATCCCTGACGACAGGGGTGATGATGATCGGATTATCGAGTTTCCTTCCGACCTTCGTTCAGGGCGTGATGGAACGCTCGCCTACGGTAGCTGGTTTTACATTGACAGCCATGTCAATTGGCTGGCCGATCGCATCGATGGTCTCTGGCAGGTTATTGATGAAAATAGGATTCAAATCAACCTCCCTCCTTGGAGGGTGTTCATTGATCCTTGGGAGCTTGATCCTCGTGTGGATGAAGCCGGAAGCTGGCCCACTTATTGCTGCCATGGGATCCTTCTTTGTCGGAGTGGGCATGGGCTTGACCTCAACCTCATTCATTGTCGTCATTCAAAAAACCGTCAGCTGGGAACGAAGGGGCATTGCGACAGCTTCCAATATGTTCATGCGTAATTTAGGAAATACTGTAGGTGCTGCATTACTTGGAGGAATCATGAATATGAGGCTTCAGGCCTACTTGAACGAGCATGCGCCAGCCGGCTCGGGAGTGACGATAGATACGGCAAATAAACTGTTGAACAGTGAAGAACGCATGTCGCTTCCTGAAAATGTGGTAAATGTTTTACAGGAAGGACTTACATTGTCTTTGCAGACGATTTATCTTATTGTCCTGGTCTTCTCTGTAATCAGCTTCCTGTTACTTACGAGACTAAGAAAGAATAAGAAGGCATAGGGAAAAAAGGCAGACTCTTTAAATGGAGTTTACAGTCAAGATACAGATGGCTAACAAATTCATTGCCTTCTCAGAGAATGAATTAGCAAGCAGGCCACTGCAAAAGGGAAAATGGGATTAACTGGAGGGCATCCTTCAATTTTAGCTGCTTTTTCTTGAATAAAGTATAAAAGCTAGAAAAAGAAGAAAACATATTGGGAAATTTGACTGAACCAATAGCCTGGTATATGGGTAAACCTATCAAAAGAAGGGATGGCATTCCGATAAGGCCGCCGCTCCCAGCTGATTGGCCGACGAAGGATGCTGCAAAACTGATGACAAGCAGTAAAATGATCGTCAAAGGATATTCACTCCGTTTCTTTTCTCTTGTATTATAAGCCGACTTTGTTGATAATAAAATTTAAATAAATTAAATCATCATGATAAGAATTAATTATCAAGAGGTTGGTGTGTATGTCATTTTCAGAATTTCATTTATTATCCGTGCTTGCTCAGGAAATGAATATGAGAAAAGCAGCTGAGCGGTTGTTCGTTTCCCAGCCGGCTTTATCACAGCGTTTACAATCCATAGAAAAGGATTGGGGCTCGAAACTGTTTCTGCGTTCACAAAAAGGGCTGTCACTGACGCCTGCAGGTGAAGCGGTAATTCGTTTGGCCAATGAGGTTATCGAAAAAGAAGAAAAGGTCAGGGAAAGCATTCAAGCTATGGACCATGAAGTATATGGGACTTTGAAAATAGCCTGTGCTTCGATTGTCGGTCAAAATTGGCTGCCGCAAGTATTGAAAAAGTTCGTTCAAAAATATCCGTATGCCAAAATTTCCTTAATCACTGGCTGGAGCAGTGAGATTTTAAAGTCTTTGTATGAAGGACAGGTGCATATTGGCATCATAAGGGGAGCCCCGGATTGGAAAGGTGTAAAACAGCATTTATTTACGGATATGCTGTATCTGGTCGATACTGAAATGAAGGAATTGAATCAAGTGTTCGAAACGGACCGGCCATTCATTCAGTTTAAAAGCGATTCGAATTATTATCAGGAAATCCAGGACTGGTGGCATCGGCAATTTAAAACGACACCAAAAAACACCATTGTCGTGGATCAAATCGAAACATGCAAACAAATGGTGTTCAATGGTATAGGATATGCAATCCTGCCAGCCATCACTTTGCATGATAAAGATACGAATGTTTTTAAAATCCCTCTACTGGATGGGCATAACCACTCAATCGAACGAGATACATGGCTTTGCGGCTATGAATCTGCCTTCCAGTTAAAGCAAGTGCAAGCATTCACGGAAGTGGTGAAAGAGCATATTCGCGACCAAGGAATGTTATAGGTCCGCTGACGAAAGTGTCAATAGGGGAGAATAATATATAAGAGTGACATTCAACTTGTCTTGCCGGCAGTTGTCTGGTAAATTTAAAACGAGTAATGATACATATTTAGGAGGTTTACCCGGAATGAACAAAATGGATGCAAACGAAATTATTTCTTTTATCTCAAATAGTAAAAAATCTACACCTGTAAAGGTATATGTCAAAGGCGATTTAGAAGGCATGGATTTTGGACCAGCTTCTAAAACTTTCATAACAGGAAATACAGGTGTTGTATTCGGTGAGTGGTCTGAAGTCGAAGAAGCAATCAAGGCAGCAGGAACAAAAATCGAGGATTATGTAGTTGAAAATGATCGCCGTAACTCTGCCATTCCTTTATTGGACCTAAAAGGCATCAAAGCCCGTATCGAGCCTGGCGCAGTAATCCGTGACCAAGTATCCATTGGAGACAACGCAGTCATCATGATGGGTGCATCAATCAATATTGGTTCTGTCATCGGTGAAGGCACAATGATCGACATGAACGCAATACTGGGCGGTCGTGCAACAGTAGGTAAAAACTGTCACGTAGGCGCAGGTGCCGTTTTAGCAGGTGTCATCGAGCCGCCTTCCGCACAACCGGTCATTTTGGAAGATGATGTTTTAATCGGAGCCAATGCGGTCGTACTGGAAGGTGTGAAAATCGGTCAAGGTTCAGTTGTGGCGGCTGGTGCAGTTGTAACGAAAGACATTCCTCCTTACTCCGTTGCTGCCGGTATCCCGGCGAGGGTCATTAAACAAATTGACGAAAAAACAAAATCAAAAACAGAAATCATGCAAGAACTTCGTCAACTTTAATTTCTTTAGTGAATATTGCCTGAAGCGTGGATAAATATATCCACGCTTTCTGTATAGGAGGAAATAATGTGAAAATAAGTCCTTTTGCCGAGATCCGGCGTGATTTGCATCAAATACCGGAGATAGGGTTCCAAGAATTCAAGACGCAGGAATACCTACTTAACTACATAACGAAACTGGCCCAGGAGCGAATGGAGATAGAAACTTGGCGGACTGGGATATTCGTGAAAGTGAAGGGAATGAACCCGCGAAAAACGATTGGCTACCGGGCTGATATTGACGGTCTGCCGATAAAAGAGGAAACCGGATTGCCGTTTGCATCCACACACGAGGAATATATGCATGCCTGCGGTCATGATTTTCATATGAGCATAGGTTTGGGATTATTGACATATTTCACCGAAAATCCGATCGATGATGACTTGCTATTCATCTTCCAGCCTGCAGAAGAAGGTCCTGGCGGAGCTGAACCGATGCTTAAATCGGAAACGATGAAAAAATGGAAGCCGGATATGATTCTTGCTTTACATATTGCTCCAGAGTACCCAGTTGGGACGATTGCCGTTAAAGAAGGGCTTCTATTTGCCAATACATCTGAATTATTCATCGATTTGAGAGGGAAAGGAGGGCATGCAGCCTATCCGCATGAAACAAATGACATGGTCATTGCGGCCTGTTCGCTTGTAGGGCAGCTGCAAACAATCGTTTCCAGGAATGTCAATCCACTTGATTCAGCTGTCATTACAGTTGGGAAGATTACTGGAGGCACCGTTCAAAATATTATTGCGGAGACAGCACGGTTAGAAGGTACAATACGCACCCTTAACCCCGAATCGATGGTAAAGGTCAAGTCAAGAATAAAAGCGCTTGTGGATGGCATACAAGTGGGATATGAGTGCTTGGCTGAAATCGACTATGGTGCGATGTATCACCAGGTGTATAATGAAGAACGGCTGACCCGGGAATTCATGGAATTTACAGAGAAGTCAACCGCTGTTCATTTGCATCGCTGCACTGAAGCAATGACTGGTGAAGATTTTGGTTATATGTTAAAGGAGATTCCAGGATTCATGTTCTGGCTGGGGGTTTCATCGGATTACGGATTGCACCACGCTAAGTTAAGTCCGGATGAAACTGCGATTGAGCTCGCAATCAATCACTTAACGGACTATATAACGTTTAAAGGAAGCGAAGCGTAAAAAATGCTTTTCAGTACAGAACAGGCTCTAAAGAGAGAACGAATGACGTTGGAGGGCTTATTGTGAAAAAAGAATTTGCGGTGATTGGACTTGGCCGTTTTGGCGGCAGCATAGTCAAGACATTAGCTGAAGAAGGATTAGGGGTTCTGGCTATCGATGCTGACGAAGATCGAGTGAATGAATTTGCCAGAATAGCTTCACATGCCGTAGTAGGGGATACTACAGATGAAAATGTACTGAGAAACATAGGGATTCGGAATTTTGATCACGTCATTGTAGCGATTGGCGAGAATATTCAAGCTAGCATATTGACGACGCTTATGCTTAAGGAATTGGGTGTCGGGAATGTTACGGTTAAAGCGCAAAATGATTATCATGAGAAGGTTCTTCGTAAAATCGGGGCAGACTATGTCGTGCACCCCGAACGAGATATGGGGAGAAGGATCGCCCATAATATCGTCTCCAATAATATTCTCGATTATTTGGAGCTTTCTGATGAACACTCCATCGTCGAAATTGTTGCAAGCCAAAAGATGAATGGAAACTCGATCTTTGACCTTGATATCCGTGCTCATTATGGGCTGAATATAGTCGCGATCAAAAGGGGGAACGATATAAATGTCTCCCCGCAGGCGAGCGATTTAATTCATAAAGGTGATATATTGATCGTCATCGGCGCGGATTCGGACATCAATCGCTTTGAAAAAAAAATTGTGGAATAAGCAAGCCTTGCTCAATTTCGGGCAGCGCGCACTTATTATCCACAAAAAAGCCCAGCCATCAATGGCTGGGCTTCTATTATTATTGGACTTCCATGATGATCGGCAGGATCATTGGACGCCGTTTAGTCTTTTCATATAGGAATGGAGATAAAGTGTCTGTAATTTCATTTTTAATTTCAGACCATTGTGTAGTTTTGCGCTCCATCACCTTATTTAAATGCTTAGTTATCAAGGATTGAGCATCGCTGATAAGGTCTCCTGATTCTCTCATGTAAACAAATCCGCGTGAGATAATGTCAGGTCCGGATGCAATTTTGAATTCCTTCATATTGATGCTGACAACGACAACGACAAGGCCTTCCTCAGAAAGAATCCGACGATCACGGAGAACGATATTACCAATATCCCCGATGCCGCTTCCATCGATATAAACCGATCCTGAAGGGATTTTACCAGCGATTTGTGCTGTGTTTTCACTTAAGGATAGAACTTCGCCATTATCCATGATAAAGCAATTTTCTTCCGGAACCCCGCAATCGACTGCATGGCGGGCATGTAGTTTTTGCATACGGTATTCACCATGGATTGGCATGAAGAATTTTGGTTTAATCAAACGAAGCATCAGCTTTTGTTCCTGCTGTCCGCCATGTCCTGATGTATGAATGTCATTCAAAGGACCTGAAATGACGTCTGCTCCTGCACGATATAATTGATTGATTGTTCTCGAAACACTGATTGTGTTACCTGGGATAGGTGAAGATGAAAATACTACAGTATCACCAGGAATGATTTGAATCTGACGGTGAGTGCCATTCGCTATGCGCGATAATGCTGCCATTGGTTCACCTTGACTGCCTGTACAAAGGATGGTTACTTTATTCGCAGGCATACGATTTAATTGCTGTACATCAATAAATGTATCTTTAGGCGCTACGATATAACCAAGATCTTGTCCAATTGATATGGCTGAATCCATGCTTCGGCCAAAAACGGCTATTTTACGGCCGTTAGCCACGGCTGCTTCGACAACTTGCTGAAGGCGATGGATGTTCGATGCAAACGTTGCAAAAATAATCCGGCCGTCAACCTTACGGAAAATGTCTTGAATGGTATCGCCGACACGGCTTTCGGACATAGTAAAGTTCTGCACTTCACTATTTGTGCTATCCGAGAGTAAGCACAATACACCTTCTTTACCGATCTCAGCCATCTTGGTCAGGTTTGCAGGCTCGCCCACTGGTGTGAAGTCGAATTTAAAATCACCAGTATGGACAATTTGTCCAGGTGGTGTTTTTACAACGATTCCATAAGAGTCAGGGATACTGTGTGTTGTACGGAAGAATGAGACGGACGTTTTCCGGAACTTGATCACTTCATCTTCACTGATCTCAATCATGGTTGTCTGGCGTAAAAGGCCGTGTTCTTCCAATTTATTACGAAGCAGTCCAAGTGCTAGTTTCCCGCCGTATACAGGGACATTCACTTTTCTAAGCAAATAAGGAATCCCGCCAATATGATCTTCATGGCCATGGGTAATGAAGACACCTTTAATTTTATCTACATTTTTTTCTAAATAGCTGTAATCTGGAATCACATAGTCAATACCAAGAAGCTCATCTTCAGGAAATTTAATTCCAGCATCAATGATGATGATTTCATCTTGAAACTGAACAGCATATGTGTTCTTACCGATTTCGCCTAAACCGCCCAGGGCGAATACAGCTGTTTGATCGTTTTTTACAAATTTCATAAATTATAGCTCCAATACTTTGTAATCTTCATTTTGTTTTTCATATTCTAAATATGCTCCGGTTACGGGTAATACGATTTCTACGTTATAAGGTTCCTTTTTTAATTTTAAACGAACGTCACGAACGGATTCACCTTCGACAAACATTGTTTTAGTATTCTCCCTGATGGGAACCTCTGATATGGTTACTTGATAGTATACCTTAAAAACCATTTTAATCTCTCCTCACTTGTTTGCATTGCTTTTTTCATTATATATAAAAACAACAATTTTTTCATGTTTTTCAACATCATGTAAAAATAAACCCAGCTCCGCCATAAAAACGGAAGGGGTTTGATGAATTAAATATACCAATGTCTAAAAGTATATAAAAAATAGATGGCCGATTCTGGTATCAATCCAATTGTGTCTTCCTCTATCTTATATCCTATCCGTTTTTGCCATGTGTAAAACTTAAATCATGGGATCTTTTTTTTCATAAACGATTTCTTTCTAATTAAAACAGTACGACTGTGTCAGCGTTTCATGAAAACACAACGACTCATATCTTTATTTGAAATATGTATCCCCCTGACCATATAAAAGCCAAGATAGAAAGAATGCTTAACAAGAACTTTACAACAAGGAAGAAGCCCTTCGCAAGTTTTTGAAGAGCTGTCCGAAAAAAATTCGCATATGGATGACGGCCAAGGCAGGAATGAGTGGCAAATCATGCGATAGATTTTTTTCTTAAAAGATCTTTCCACTGTTTAGCAAGCTTTTTACGAAGCTTTTTTAACATGGCGATCACGCTCCCTTACTATTATTGTATAGGATTATTCAATAATGTAAATACGTCTTTACAGGTACTTGGCCCATTTTTGAAAAAAAAGGCTCATTCAAACAAGCGGCTGGGATTTTGGAGGATAGAAGGATGGGAGAGAAGTAATCTAAGAAAGCCTGAGTTGTCACTATTAAGAATAGTATATGCCCATTCATGAATAAAAAACGTAAATTGAGTGGAATCCAGTTATGTTACTTGACTTATCTTGATGACAATTATTAAATGGGTACATATTAAAAAGGAAAAATGAATGAATTGGAAGTGAATTGTTAGTGAAAATCGTATTCTTTGATATTGACGGAACATTGCTCGATCATGAAAAAAAGTTACCTGCTTCAACAAAAAAAGCCATTAAGCAACTGCAGGATAGCGGGGTTTTTGTAGCGATTGCCACAGGAAGGGCTCCGTTCATGTTCGAATCTTTAAGGGAAGAGCTTGGCATCGATACATTTGTAAGTTTCAATGGACAATACGTTGTTTTTGAAGGGAAAGTCGTTTATAAAAACCCTTTGAGCATACCTGAGATAAAACGGCTCCACGAACATGCTGAAAAAAATGAAATACCGATCGTTTTCATGAATGAGGAGACAATGAAATCGAGTGTTCCACATCATAGCAGAATCGAAGAAGCATTAAGCAGCCTGAAGTTTCCCCACCCTGAACATGTGGCAGATTTTTATGAGGACCATGATATATATCAAGCCTTATTATTCTGTTCGGAAGATGAAGAAGGGAACTTTGTTGGGAAATATGACGACTTTCATTTCATTAGATGGCATGAATATTCAACGGATGTACTTCCATTCGGGGGTTCAAAAGCTGAAGGCATTAAAATATTAATGGAAAAAGTCGGGTTTGCTTTGGAGGATGTTTACGCCTTTGGAGATGGCTTAAATGATATAGAGATGTTAAAAGTAGCGGGATATGGCGTGGCAATGGGGAATGCCGGTCAACTGGTGAAGCAAGAGGCAGACTTTGTAACGAAGGATGTCGATGATGATGGCATACTTTTTGGTTTGAAGGAACTGGAACTGATATAAAAAAACAAAACCCCCGTCAGCCAACAGACAGGGGTTTTGCTTATTGCGTTACCTTTCCAACGCAATTGAATTTTCCGGAATGGCATAGGGGTCTTCCGGATTGATATGATCATAAAACATGATTCCATTAAGGTGGTCGATTTCATGCTGAAAGCAAATGGCTGCGATGCCTTTCAGGCGGAGTTGAACCGATTTTCCTTCCAGGTCCGTACCCACAACCGTTATTCGAGCATAACGGGGCACATAGCCGGAAACGGGACGATTTACGGAAAGGCAGCCTTCTCCGGATGTCAAATATGCTTTTCCCACTGAATGGCTGATGAGTTTAGGGTTGAAAAGTGCATAGCTATACAGTTGACCATCTTTTTCTTTCAAATGAACCGCGATCATCCTTTTTGAAACATTCACCTGTGGTGCAGCCAAGCCAATTCCTGCCCTTAGCCCGAATAGTGCAGAAATATCGGGATTCTGGCTGTTTTGGATATATTCCATCAAGCTTTCTAAAAGTTGCTTATCTTCTTTTGATGCCGGAAGCGGAACCTCTACCGCGACTTGCCTTAAGATTGGATCGTCTTCATTAACAAAATCATCCATGGTAAGCATTATCTTTCACCCCGCAAAAATTCTTATAATATGTATAGGGTTATTTTAACAAAAAAAACACTGAAAGTTAATGGATGTCTAATGAAAGAAAAATGGAAGGGATGGAATCAAGTCATTAATTCCTATCCCAGCCATTATATTATTTGCGTGTTAAGGTCTATTTAAAAAAAATAAATCATTTTTTGTTATTCAGGGTAAATAGTTAACATTTTCGGGTAAAGGTAATAGTAATTACCTGGTTAGCATAAGCACGCGCCGACAATGATTAACAGAATGAACAGGACAATGATTAGAGCGAAGCCGCTTCCAAAGCCGCAGCCTCCACCACCATAGCCATAACCATCACCATAACCATAGCTGGGTGCAACGGAAACCGGATAACAGCATTCCTGGTTGTAACCTCCATACATAATTTCATACCTCCGTTTTTTGTATTATTAAAATACTGACCACTCTGATTTGAAACGGTCACTACAGCCTATGCAGTATGGCTTAAAGGGTGTAGGCTAGCGCCCAGTAATGAAAAAAACCTGTTTGGAATATGATTGTAACAAGTGTTTGCTGCTAATAAGGGAATTTAGAGAAAAATGAATCATCGAAGTACTATTAGAAGGAGCTGTCTAAGTTGAAGCGTTTTGGTCCATATGTTATTTTACTTCTTTCTTTAGTGATCTTGACTGGTTGTTTTAATGGTTCACCGGAAGAAAGAATCCACAAAATCCTAGAGAAAACTGCAGATAAGGAAAGTGATTTCACCGAACATCAAGAGCCTCTTAATGATTTGGAGAAAAAAGAAAAAGAAAAATATGAGAAAATCATTAAACTTGGATTGGATGATTATAAACAGATTGTCGAGCTTTCAGATGAAGCCACCAAGAATATCGACCAAAGGGAAAAAATAATTGAAAAGGAACAAAGCAGTATGCAATCCTCAAAAGAACAATTCAATCAGATAGATGAACAAATCGGGAAAATAGAGGATGAAAAAATAAAAAAAGAAGCGACTGAAATGAAAAAGGTCATGAGTGAGCGCTATAGCACCTACGATAATTTATATGATGCTTATCAACAAAGTCTGGCTTATGATCGTGAATTATATGAACTTTTTAAAAAAGAGGATTTGAAAATGGATGAATTACAAGTGCAAATCAAGAAAATAAATACTTCTTATACAAAGGTTCTGAAAGCAAATGAGGAATTTAATGCATTAACGGAAAAATCAAATCAAAAAAAAGAAAGTTTTTATGATAGTTCCGGCATAGAAATGGCTGATTCAACAAAATAATATAAATAATGATGGGCTGTGATTCTCACTCACAGCCCATATTTTGTTCAATCCAGTTCATGTAGGGACAGAAAAATTCTAGAATGGCCTTTTTTGTGCAACCACCTTGATGCGGGATTCCATACCTGTACTAAAAAAAAACGATAATCAAAATTCTAACAGCAGACTTATATGAAAGCGTTTGAATATTTTTTTGGAATATTATTCCGACGGCTCAAATGCCTATAGTTTAAGCGGTTTTGGAATCGATCCGATATGCTGGGGGGTTTAAATG
>NZ_JBHVQU010000023.1:0-43597 GCF_042886655.1 Peribacillus sp. NPDC058002
AAATAGATGTTCTCCAAAGTTGGAATGGATTAACATTGGAAAAGCTTTTTAGGGAGCGGTGGAAGGCCCCAAAGAAATTAGTCCATGAATGGAGGATGAGTAAAGAAGTGACAGTGAACGGAAATTCCGTCGCATGGTCAACTGTTCTTAATGAAGGGGATACGATCAGCATCCCTTTATTGGATCATGCTGAAAATGAAACAGTTCAAGCGACAGACTTAGGAATTTCCATCATATATGAAGATGATGTGTTGTTGATTGCCAATAAACCGGCTGGAATGGATACCCACCCTTCTCAACAGGGTGAGTCACACTCCCTCATCAATGGAGTGGCGCACCATCTTCAAAAAACTGGCCAGTCCTGTATGATCAAGCATATTCATAGGCTTGATCAGGATACCACCGGTGCGGTCCTTTTTGCCAAAAACCGCCTCATAGGGTCCATGCTGGATAGAATGTTGGAAGAAAGGGAGATCAAACGGACATATCTAGCTTTAGTCGAAGGAAACATTAAAAAGAACGAAGGCGAAATCAAAGAAAAAATTGGCCGCGACCGACACCATGCCACGAGACGAAGGGTTTCCTCTACAGGCCAGACGGCAGTCACCCATTTTCAGGTACTCAATCGCGATCCCAAGAAAAACTTGACGCTTGTCAGCTGTACACTGGAAAGCGGCCGAACCCATCAAATCAGGGTGCATTTCAGTCATTTGAATCACCCCTTGGCCGGAGATACCTTGTATGGCGGAAAAAAGACATTTCCGCGTCAAGCCCTGCATGCAAGGAAAATCGAATTCATCCACCCCATTTCAGAAAAAAAAATGAGCATTGAAGCTCCTTTCATGGATAGACCTGAAATATTCGATGTCACCATTTAAACTGAATAAACACCGTTCCATTGGGAACGGTGTTCTTATTACTTCCATTGGTATGAAATTGTTGCCCATATTTTTTTTGTGCACCACCTGCAGGACTTTCCACGATTGGGGCGAATTGGTTTAAAGGCATGCCAGGACGAAATCTGTCCATTTTTGCAAAAAAAAATAGCTGGCCACTTGGGCCAGCTTAATCTTTGCATTTATGAAGCTTTTCTCATGCCTTTTAAGATAAGGCTTAAGACGAAAACAAACACGATAGCACCAATCAATGCTGGAATTATAGCGAAATCCGCTACTGAAGGGCCCCAGTTCCCAAGAATTAATGAACCTAACCATGCACCAACAAAACCAGCGATAATATTACCGATAATTCCAAATGGTACGTCACGTCCAACGATCATACCTGCTAACCAACCAATGATACCTCCGATAATTAATGACCATAAAAATCCCATAATATATTTCCTCCTTAGTATTAGTTATTTTTCAATTTCTGCAGCAGACTCCAAGAAATCAAATCACTTCCATATTGTCATGCCTTTTTTCAGTAATTTTAACTTTTACATTCAAATGGTATGATGCCGATAATGCACAATATCTAATGAATGTGAATGTTTTAGTTATTGGGTAGATTTAGCTAGCTATAGCCCTTGAGTAACTGATTGGACAATCCTCATGTTAGTGAATTTTTTCTTTTTGTTTGCCGCTGTACTCATTATTTTCCCCGTTTAATTAATCTAAAACCTAATTTTTTTAAAAAATATTTGGCAACGAAAACAGGATTATTAGACATATTAAACGGGTATACCATAGGCTTAACTTTGTCACATAGTTAGTATAAGCAATAACTGTCTCAATTATGTTCATGAGGAAAAATAAAAAAAGGATGCCCCATTCGGGACACCCTTCTATCAGTATTTTTTAGAACAAAAGTTCATCGGGATTGCTGCCGAACCGTTCATTTTTGTTCAAGGCATCTATTTGATTCATTTCATTCAGGCTTAATGAAAAGTCAAATACCTCTGCATTTTCCTCGATACGGGACGGCGTAATCGATTTAGGTATTACAACTAGATCATGTTGCAGATGCCACCTAATCAACACTTGGGCTGAGCTTTTCCCGTGCTTCTTCGCTATATGATTAATTGTCGGCTCTTCCAATAGGTTCCCTCTGCCCAGCGGGCTCCAAGATTCTACCTTTATTTCATGTTTTGCACAGTAGTCACGAATTTCGACTTGAGTCAAAAGTGGATGCAATTCAATTTGATTGACGACCGGTTTCACTTCACTGTTTGCAAGTAACTTCTCCAAATGATGAACATGGAAATTACTTACACCGATTGATTTCACCTTTCCATCCTTATAAAGCTTTTCCAATGCCCTCCAGGTTTCCAGATATTTATCTTTTCCCGGCCAGTGGATCAGGTATAAATCCAAGTATTCCAAACCAAGGCGATGTAAACTATCATCAAATGCCTGGAGCGTCGTTTCGTATCCTTGCTCTGTATTCCACACTTTAGACGTAATGAACAATTCTTCACGTGGCACTCCGCATTCCCGAATCGCCTGGCCAACACCTTCTTCATTTTCATAAATGGCCGCCGTATCAATCGCACGATAACCAACTTCGATCGCTTTCTTGACGGATTCAACCGTTTCATTGCCATTTTTCACTTTAAATACACCGAAACCCAACTGTGGCATTTTAACTCCATTATGTAAGGTGATCGTTTCCCCAATATTTGAAATCATTCCATCATTCCCCCTTACTTTTATTTACCAATTATACATCCCTCCACCCCCTATTTCTAACCATAAGCCTCGGAATTTATAGAGCCTTCTTAAGCGAAAACTCCCCCTTACATACCATTTATATATATTAAAGGGATCATTTTATCTTTTAAATCATTCACTAAGTTAAATATTTTGTAAAAAAATGACGAAACATCTATCCTTATAGGTATGAAATTCGTTACAATTGAATAGTTCGGCTTAAAACCAAGTAAAAAAGAAGGTGCCAAATTTTAAGAATAATCAAATGTAAAACTCCCATTCTAATATTGAGGAGTTGCAAACTGTCCTGCCCATTCATTGGCGACAATCCATATACACTTTACATACTTGAAATCAAGGGAGTCCTCCATGTATGAATAGCCTACTCATCTTAACCGCGCTAATTATTATTTTTGCTTTGGTCTTTGACTTTATCAATGGCTTCCATGATACTGCTAACGCCATCGCTACAGCAGTATCAACCAAGGCGCTTAAACCACGTCATGCAATCATCATGGCTGCGGTCATGAATTTATTAGGAGCACTGACCTTCACCGGTGTAGCGCATACCATTACGAAGGATATCGTTGATCCTTTCACATTGAACAATGGTTCTTATGTAATCCTTGCCGCCCTGCTTTCGGCAATAATATGGAATTTAATCACTTGGTATTTTGGCATTCCAAGCAGTTCCTCCCATGCGATCATTGGTTCAATAGCGGGAGCTGCCATCGTGGCTAGTGGATTCGATACGATTAAATGGAGTGGATTCACTAAAATTGTACAAGCATTGATTCTATCCCCTATCCTTGCCTTCACGCTTGGATTCATTGTATACAGTATCTTCAAGGTAGTATTCAAAAATAATAATTTAGGAAAAACCAATAAACGATTCAGGAGAATACAAATTCTCACGGCGGCCATACAGTCTTATACACATGGAACGAATGATGCTCAAAAATCCATGGGGATCATCACGATGGCTCTAATCGCAAACGGTTATGCCTCTACCTCTGAAGTTCCTTTCTGGGTACAACTATCCTGCGCAATAGCCATGGCGCTTGGTACATCAATCGGAGGCTGGAAGATCATTAAAACCGTTGGCGGTAAAATCATGAAAATCCGCCCGGTTAACGGTGTGGCTGCCGATATGACTGGAGCATCCATCATTTTCGGTGCAACCTTCCTGCATATGCCGGTCAGCACGACACATGTCATTTCTTCTTCAATACTTGGGGTCGGTTCTGCACACCGCATCAAAGGGGTAAAATGGGGAACCGCAAAAAACATGTTGATCACTTGGTTCATTACATTGCCAATTTCCGCTTCCTTAGCTGGAATCATTTACTATTTAATTGCTTTATTTTTATAGAATCTTTTGCCTTTCCATATTGGAAAGGCTTTTTTTCTACAGATTACCCCTTATAATTGTAGGGTTTTTCCCATTTTTTAATTTTCATTGTGTTTTTATATAAAGTTTTATTAAGATTTTGTAAATTTTCGTCGAAAAACCTTCCCGAATACTACATGAATTCGTTACAATCAATTTGTTAATACTAAGCGTACGACTAAAGTGCGTAAATTTGCATGACTAATTGGGAGGCTTTAACATGGCTTTTAAATCAAAAAAAGACAAATTCGCAGTAATGCTTTTTAACATCGCTCAAAACCTTAAAGAAGGTGCTGACTATTTCGCGGATTATAAACTCAAAAACATCTCCGATCTCAAAGTATTTTCAGATACGATGAAAGACTATGAGCATAAAGGCGATTCAATGGTTCATAATGTGATTAAAGAGCTGAACAATGCCTTCATCACTCCTATCGAACGGGAAGATATACTTGAATTGACCATGAGAATGGATGATGTCATAGACGGTTTGGAACACTGTGCAGCATTATTCGAGATGTACTCAATTGTCAATGCAGATGAGTATATGCTTAAGTTTGTGGATGCAATCAAACAGTGTACGTATGAGATTGAAAATGCTGTCGATACACTATCCACTAAGAAATTACCAATGATTCGTGAAAATGCAATCAAGATTAAAGATCTTGAATCAGTTTGTGACGGAATCCAACGTCAATCAATCAAAAACTTGTTTACAGTTGAAAAAGATCCAATCAGGATCATTCAATATAAAGAAATTTACGAAAGCCTTGAAGAGATCGCCGATCACTGTCAAGCAGTGGCCAATACACTTGAAACAATCATAATGAAAAACGCCTAAGGAGTACCCCAATAAATGGATACTTTATTAATTTTAACAATATTAATCGTTTTCTTTGCTTTAGCATTTGACTTCATCAATGGTTTTCATGATACAGCCAATGCAATTGCGACTGCCGTTTCAACAAAGGCCTTGAAGCCTAGGCATGCCATCATCATGGCAGCCATCATGAACTTCGTCGGAGCTATGACATTCACTGGAGTAGCGAAGACCATAACGAAGGATATCGTGGATCCGTTCACGCTTCCGAATGGTTCGTATGTAATCATGGCTGCTCTGCTTGCCGCTATCATATGGAACCTTCTTACCTGGTATTACGGAATACCAAGCAGTTCCTCCCATGCATTGATTGGTTCGATTGCAGGTGCCGCCATTGCTGCAGCAGGCTTCTCCGGCATTAAATGGGAAGGATTCATGAAAATTCTTCAAGCTTTGATCTTCTCCCCGCTAATTGCTTTTGCAATCGGGTTTATCGTATACAGCATCTTTAAAGTAGTATTTAAAAATAATAACCTGACAAAAACAAACCAAAAATTCCGTACTATACAGATTGCTACTGCGGCACTTCAATCGTATACCCACGGAACGAACGACGCACAAAAAGCGATGGGTATCATCACGATGGCCCTCATTGCGAATGGTTATGCATCAAGTACCGATATCCCCTTCTGGGTTCAATTCTCCTGTGCGCTAGCAATGGGGCTTGGAACTTCCGTCGGCGGATGGAAAATCATTAAAACCGTTGGCGGTAAAATCATGAAAATCCGTCCGGTCAATGGTGTTGCAGCCGATTTAACCGGGGCTTTCATCATTTTCGGCGCGACAGTCATACACATGCCAGTCAGTACAACCCATGTTATTTCGTCTTCAATCCTTGGTGTTGGATCTGCGCATCGTGTCAAGGGCGTTAAATGGGGAACGGCAAAAAGGATGATCATCACTTGGTTCATTACCATTCCCATCTCGGCAACATTAGCTGGTTTGCTTTATCTTTTAATTAACTTCTTATTCTAAAATAAAATCCCTTCCGGTTTCCACGGTAGGGATTTTCTGTTTTTAACAAAGGATTTATCTATGCTTATTAATAGGAAACGTTTAAAATTCAAGAAGAAGGAATTTTTTTTAGCGAGGGGCAAATAAAAATGAAGGAATTCGAAAAAAATAGAGATATTTTTAAAGACCTTTATGGAGATATGATGGAATTTGCCGATAGAATCAGTTCTGTTTTGGGTTGCCCCATTACGATCGAGGACGGTAACCACCGCTTACTTGCTTATAGCACACACGATGATACTACGGATCAGGCTCGTATCATGACTATAATCGGAAGACGTGTCCCTGAAAAGGTCATCAACAGTTTATGGAAAGATGGCTTCATCCCCGCATTATTGAAAGAAGATGCCCCCATTAAAATCGGGGCCATCAGTGATGTCGGTCTCGGTAACAGGGTTGCGGTTTCCATCCGGAAAAATAATGAAGTACTTGGATTCATTTGGGCTTTGGAAGTAAATGAACCTTTCTCCGGAGAAGATATGAAATTTCTGCAATTCGCTGCCAAGGAGGCGAAGAACCAGTTACAGCAATTGCAATTGAAAAAGAAAAGGAAAGAAGCAGGTCATCAAGAGTTCCTTTGGCGCATGTTGACCGGGCACTACCAAGAAGAATCGGAAATAATTGAACATTTCAAGAAATTTTCCATCCACGTTCCAGTGGTTTTTTCCATATTGGTATTCGAATTTCCTAAAGAGATCAATCGCGAGGTGGAGCGCTACATTTCATACATGTTAACGACCACTCAGAAGATAAACAGTTCCTTATTTGCCATTGACCATAACAAGCTCATTCTTTTCGCGGGAGGCAACCAGGAAAACAGCCCATCTTTCACTTCATCGATTTATGAGTTCATTCCTTTTTTCATTCTGGAGATGAAACAGCGTTTCGGTGTTGAGCATATCCTTGGAACGGCTGGCAATATGTATAAAAACTTAATGGATGTTAAATCAAGTTACGAAGAAGCTCAATACACCCTTAAAATGAAGAGTATTTTCCCAGATGACATGAAACTCATTTTACATTATGAAGAACTTGGCATGTTTCAAATGATTGAATCACTCGCAAGCAACAAACAGCGTCGTGTTCATCCATCCATCCTTAAGCTAAAAGCATATGACATGAAAAACCAGACGGAATTGCTGCGAACGCTCACTGTCTATCTAGAGAAAGACTGCAATCCAAATGAATCTTCAAGTAATCTTCATATCCATGTGAATACATTGAATTACCGATTAAAAAGAATCTCTGAAGTGGGAAATATTCGACTAAAAGACCCGATTCAAAAAATGTCCCTCTTCCTTAACATTAAACTTAATCAATATGATGAATTTCACAAGAAAAATTAATGATATATTCCCTGATATGGAATACTAGAAGTGTGGAAAGGTTGATCATATGAAACTTGAAACAAAAGAAGAGCTTGAAAACGAATTAACAATCATTGAAAAATGGGAAAAAGATCAGAAAGGACTATGGTTTTGGGAACGGATCGGACGGATTCCCTTCAAGCTATTGGATAAGTTGACACCGGATTTCATTCAGAAAAAATTGGGTGTCATGCTTGATGAAATCGGCAGCTACATTCAGAATGGCGGAAAATATTTAACGAAAGAAACTCATATTCTAGGTCAGCTGCAAGCCAAGGTTCCAGAGTTGGAAATTAAAGCCCTGAAAGATGTTTCAGTCATCCCCCTCAAAATCATGGATAGCGTGAGTCAGGATATTAAAAATTCAGGCAGCAAATTGGCAACGGTTCAAGGTGCCACTACAGGGATTGGCGGAATTTTCACTTTGGCCATCGACATCCCCCTTCTTCTCGGCATGTCGATCAAAACGCTTCAGGATATCGCCATCACATATGGCTTCAATCCTAGAGACCGCCAAGAACGTATTTTCATCGTCAAATGTCTGCAATTCACAACATCGGATGTTGTCGGCAAAAAGGCTCTATTAAATGAATTGTCGAAAATGGACCAGACCGATTCCCAATCAAAAAGGGAAATAGCATCCGAACTGCAAGGTTGGCGGGAAGTCGTTTATACATACCGTGATCAGTTTGGCTGGAAAAAACTTATGCAAATGGTTCCTGTTGCCGGGATAATCTTTGGCGCCCTTACAAATCGTTCCATGATTGCCGATATAGCCGATACGGGAATCATGCTATATAAGAAAAGAAGGATTTTAGAGCGTATTCAAGAACCTATTGCAAAGAATTGAATTCAGCTTTTTAAAAGGTCTTGTTCCTGGCTAGCCCATATTTTTGACACTGCGTTTGTGGAATTCCACAAATACACCTTTTTCAATTTTCTGATTTCCACATACTAACTATTTCTTTTTCCAACTATACTTGTTATACAAATAGTAAAAACATATTATTGGAGGGATTAAGATGAGAATAGGAATTCCAAAAGAGATTAAAAACAATGAAAACCGTGTAGCTATCACTCCAGCCGGGGTTGTGGCATTGGTCAATGCAGGTCACGAAGTATTAATCGAAATGAACGCAGGTCTAGGAAGCAGCTTTACAAATGAATCATATCAAGAAGCTGGTGCTGTTATAGTCGAGGACGCTGCTAGCGTTTGGTCAAGCACAGAAATGATCATGAAAGTAAAAGAGCCTATCTCATCTGAATATAAATATTTCCGAAAAGATTTAATCCTTTTCACATATTTACATCTTGCGGCTGAACCGGCATTAGCTCAGGCCCTAAAAGAAAGCGGTGTCTTGGCCATTGCTTATGAAACGGTTGCAGTAAACCGCACACTACCATTACTGACACCAATGAGTGAAGTTGCAGGACGCATGGCTGCACAAATCGGTGCTCAGTTCCTTGAAAAAAATAACGGCGGCAAAGGAATACTCTTAAGCGGAGTTCCTGGAGTTAAACGTGGTAAAGTCGCTGTTGTCGGCGGAGGTATGGTTGGAACGAATGCTGCTAAAATCGCAATTGGATTAGGAGCAGATGTTACCATTCTTGACTTAAGCCCTGACCGCCTTCGTCAGCTTGATGATATTTTCGGAAATGAACTGACTACACTTATCTCCAACCCTTATAATATTGCGGAAGCAGTCAAAGATGCCGATTTAGTGATCGGTGCTGTATTGATTCCAGGTGCAAAAGCTCCTAAGCTCGTTACTGAAGAAATGGTTAAATCGATGTCTCCTGGTTCAGTCATTGTCGATGTTGCAATCGACCAAGGCGGTATCTTTGAAACGGTCGACCACATAACAACACATGATAACCCTACTTATGTTAAACATGGAGTAGTGCATTATGCAGTGGCGAATATGCCAGGAGCAGTGCCTCAAACTTCTACAGTTGCATTAACTAACGTAACAGTACCATTTGCACTTCAAATTGCAAACAAAGGTGCCATCAAAGCGATCCTTGAAAATGATGCACTTGCAAAAGGCGTCAATGTAGCGAACGGTGAAATCACGTTCGAAGCAGTTGCCACAGACCTCGGCTACAACTATGTAAGTGTTGAAAATGCCTTAAATTCAAATAACATTAACGCTTAATAAAAAACAAGACTCCAGACACAACCTTGTCTGGAGTCTTGTTTTTTTGTACGAGAATCTCGTTGAAAGCTGTACTTCAGGCGATTTAGCTAGATATAGGTCGAATTATCAGATCGGACGGACCATTTTCCGATTATAGCCCGAATGAAAGACGAAAATCATTTTTATGCGAATATATGTTTAAATTCCGTGATATATAATTGGCATTTTCGCCTTGTCCCCATATAATAGACAAGATTTCCACTATATTTTATATGGGATCAAGTCTGTTTGTTGTTATTACTAATCTACAAAATAGTATATTCCTCTTAATCTATGAAAATCTTCCCAGGATTCATTATTCCTTTCGGATCCAATGCCTGTTTGATCGTTTTCATCACTACGTAAGCTCCTCCATGCTCCCTTCGCTGATACTTCGATTTTCCAAGTCCTACTCCATGTTCACCCGTACATGTACCGCCTTTTGTTAATGCATATTCGACGATTTCTTCATTTAACCTCTTCGCTTCTTTTACTTCTTCAGGATTTTTCAGATCGATCATGAACAATACGTGATAATTCCCGTCACCTACATGTCCTACAATCGCACCCTCCATTTTGGATTGTTCGACTTTCTTCCTTGTATCCAGTATGGCATTAGATAATTCATGAAGGGGCACACTTACGTCGGTCACCATCAGCTTCTTTCCAGGTGCGCTGTGAATGAATGCGTAAGCGAGGTTATGGCGTGCTTCCCATAAGGCATTCCGTGCTTTTGAATCGGTTTCAAACTGAATATCGCCACAGCCAAAATCACTTACGATTTCCTTGGCAAATTTGACGTCCTGTTCCAGTCCGGCAAAATTCCCATGAAACTCGAGGAATAAAGTTGGCTTGACATCATAGGATTTGTCCATGAATTGATTAACCTTTTTTATGGACTCGGCATCAACCAATTCAATTCGTGCAATCGGAATTCCAGCAAGCATGATCCCATTAACCGCAGATACTGCCTGTTCGACGGTTGGAAATGAGGCCCTTCCAGCCATTGTGACTTCAGGAATGCCATATACCTTTAATGTCAGTTCAGTAAATACACCTAGCGTACCTTCAGAGCCGACAAACAAGCCATTCAAATGAATGCCTGAAGATGACTTTGTCGCTAAACTTCCGGAATGAATGACTTCACCGTTTGCTAAAACCACTTCCAGATCCCTGACTTGATCCCGCATTATCCCATATTTGACCGAGGTCGTACCACTTGCATTCGTAGCTGCCATCCCTCCCAATGTAGCATCCGCACCAGGATCGACGGAAAAGAACAAACCGTAATTTTTTAATTCTTTATTGAGTTGCGTCCTTGTCACACCTGGTTGGACCTTCACAAGGAAATCATTTTCCCTGATTTCCAATATTTGATTCATCAAGGACAAATCCAGGGAAATTCCACCCTTGACAGGAACGACATGCCCCTCCAAACTTGAACCCAATCCAAAAGGAATGACCGGTATTTCATGCTCATTCGCAAACCGCATGACTGCGCTTACCTCAGCAGTATCCCTTGGGTATATGACCATATCCGGTAAATGCGGGGTATGGTAGGATTCATCATGGCTATGCTGTTCCAATAATGTTTCATTCACCGTTACTTGTTCTTCCGTCAATATCTTCCTTAATTCTTCTATATAACCATTCATTATGCTGCCCCCTCTTTTTTTACCAAACATTCTGAAAATATCACACAAAATGAGATTGCCTGCCAATAGGCAATCCATCTTTCTTCACTTACTGAAGCCTTTCGTTTTATCCGTGCAGGACTTCATTGCTTGCAGAATGCTGGATCTTAGCTGATTCTCTTCTAAAGACGCTACCGCAGCTATCGTTGACCCTCCCGGCGTGCAGACATCATCCTTTAAAGCAGCAGGATGCCTTTCCGTTTCCAGTACCATTTTAGCAGCCCCCATTACAGCTTGTGCTGCCATTCGGTACGCTTGTTTCCGTGGAATGCCATCACGGACCCCCCCATCAGCCAGCGCCTCGATGAACATGTATACATAAGCAGGCGACGAACCGCTGATGGCCGGTACTGCGTCCATCAAATCTTCATGGAGGATTTCCGTTTTACCGAAACTATTCAGCAAAAAAGTCACATCCTCTATATCAGCATCGGTAATTTCAGCATTGATGCTCATGGCCGTCATGCCTTCACCGACAAGCGAAGGAGTGTTTGGCATCGTCCGGATAACCTTCACTTTTTTTCCGAAGCTGCTCTCCACTAAAGATATAGTGATCCCAGCTGCCATGGTAATGATTACAGCTTCTTCTTTCACATGATTCTTCACTTCTTCAAGCACTTGTTTATGCATGGCAGGTTGGATCCCTAGAAAGAGAATGTCTGCAAAACCAGCAACCTCTATATTATCCAAAGTGCCTTTAACGTTATATTTCGTGGTGATTTTAGTTTTGGTTTCCGCACTCGCAGTACTGACCATGATCCCTTCAGGTGAAATGACCTCTGCAAGCAACATGCCCTCAAGCATTGCCTCACCCATTTTGCCGCATCCAATAAACCCGATTTTTTTATTCATATCTTACACTTCCAATCATAAGTTCATCTATATTCCTTCTTATTATATCGGATATCATAAATGGAAACACGTTGGAAATATTAATCAGGAAGGATTTGGTGGTTTCTGGTCGAATTACTTAATTGTTATGGATGAATCTTGATATCAACTTCAATTGAAATTTTCAGTGAAAAAACCGTTGACTAAATGGTCATTTCGGATTTATAATTTTGACCTATCAGTCACAAAATGAATAAGGAATAAAATTCCAGGAATGGAGAAATCATATGCAAACGGAAAAAAAAGCAGTTAATACCAAGCTAGTCTTAACAGGATTGATCATAGGAATGTTTTTCAGTTCATTGGAACAGACGATCGTCGGTACGGCCATGCCGACAATTATCGGGGAATTGAATGGTTTTACCATCTTTGCATGGGTGACGACTGCCTATTTAATAGCCTCAACGACTGTCGTACCCATTGTTGGAAAGCTATCTGATTTATATGGCAGGCGTTCCCTTTATCTGCTTGGTACGATCATTTTCACGATTGGTTCTTTTTTATGTGCCACAGCCACTTCGATGGAGCAATTGATCATTTATAGAGGGCTGCAGGGAATCGGCGGCGGGATGATCATGCCTTTATCCCAAACGATCATCGGCGATATATTCTCTGCAGAACAAAGAGCCAAATGGCAGGGTGTATTTGGAGCTCTTTTTGGTTTAAGTTCCGTCATCGGTCCTTTTCTGGGCGGCCTGATCGTTGACCATATCAGCTGGCATTGGATCTTTTTGATCAATGTACCGACGGGCTTACTATCTGCCATTTTGATTTATGTGGGATTGAAACATGAAGCCATAAGGAAAGCAGAGAAGGTGAATATCGATTACCTGGGGATTTTCACCTTGATTCCTGGTATTGTGCTGTTACTGCTGGGCTTGACTTTCGGTGGTGATAAATTTGAATGGTTATCACTGGAATCTTTCTTGATTTTCGGTAGCACCATTGTCTTCATTACTCTATTCATCATTTTTGAAAGAAGAGCAGTCGAACCGATCCTTGATTTATCCCTTTTTAAAAATAGAGTTTTTTCCACCACGAATATTTTGGGATTCCTGCTTGGCCTTGGCATGTTCGGGGCAATCATGTTCGTCCCGCTTTTCATGCAAGGCGTACTGGGAGTTTCACCAACAAAAGCGGGATCGACCATGACTCCGATGATGGTCGGCATGATTCTTTCCAGCATCATTGGCGGGCGGTTACTATTGAAATTCCGTTTTCGTACCGTGCTTACCTTTGGAATGGCCTTTGCAACGCTTGGCTTCTTCCTAATGAGCATGATGGACAGCAGTACGACTATATTCACTGCGTACTCATTCATGGCCATCCTTGGAATAGGTATGGGTCTTGTCATGCCGACATTGATGATTGCCGTTCAAAACGAGTTTCCAAAATCCCAGCTAGGGTCGGTTACAGCGGCTTCCACATTCTTCCGATCTATAGGAGGAACGATGGGCATAACGATCTTGAACGCTGTCATGAATCATAATCTCCAGCAAAATATGGATGATGCGGTCGTAAGCCAAAAGGACCCTATATTGCATGCGGCACTGAAAGCATTGGCCGATAAAACGGATGCGTTATTCAACATCATGCTTTATCCGGAAAACCTTAAAATGCCGGCAGAAGTCAGCAATGTCCTTGTAAAAACGATTGAAAATGCTTGGATCGATGCATTCTCCAGCGTTTTCATCACCGGTATCATTTTTGTTTCCGCGGGGATATTAGTGGCACTTTCCGTGGGTTCAGGCCGTATCAAAAAAGATCAAGAAACGGAAAAAGAATTAGGCTAAAAATATGATCGGGGCCGGCTGATATATTCAGCCGGTCTTTTTAATCCCTTGATGTTTTTTTTTCATTGATAAGGGAATTTTACCTGTATGAGACTAGATGGAGTGATACTATGATAAACCATTCAATTTTACCCGCAGATTTTTATCAGCAGCCCACGCTTGAACTGGCAAAATCCCTTCTTGGCTGCCTCATTGTAAAAGAAACAGCGGATGGAACCGCTTCTGGATTCATTGTTGAAACAGAGGCCTATATCGGACCTGGGGACAAGGCCGCACATAGTTTTGGAAATAGAAGGACAAAACGGACGGAAGTGATGTTCGGTAATTCCGGATTGATTTATACTTACGTCATGCATACACATACACTGGTCAATGTCGTAAGCGGCGGGCCTGAAAATCCGGAGGCCATTTTAATTCGAGCTGTTGAACCCTATTCAGGGCTTGAGTTAATGCAGGAAAGACGCGGAATTGCCGATATTCGAAAATGGACCGATGGACCTGGGAAGCTAACAAAGGCACTAGGCATCACCATGGATGATTATGGTCGACCTTTTACGGATCCCCCGCTATATCTTGCTGCCGGAAAAATGCCTGAACACATATCCAGCGGCCCCCGCGTCGGAATCGAGAACTCCGGGGCAGCAAAAGATTATCCTTGGCGTTTCTGGATTACCGACAATCCGTTCATATCCCGTAAAAACCTAATTAATAAGGCTGTGCCGAAAAATGAACCATGATTTTATCCCCTCAATGTTGTGTAAAATTCCGTGGATATTACACAACTTTGAGGGGATTTTACTTTGTCCGTAAGCATCCCTAAATCCATATCAACAAGTCGTGTATGAAAGCATTATGAATATCGCTAATGTAAGCTCTAGCCTCAAAAGGAACAAGGCTTATTGAAGTACTACTTATTCCTGCCAAACTTATACATTAGATCATTCAAGTCCCTCAATATCCCATAAGTTCCTTACCCCTTCAACTTCCAGCCTATTACCCAAGTAATAATAAATTGACTTCCTTCTATTACGAAACTAATATAGTTAAGTCAGCAATATGGAAGGTGGTTTATGATGAACGTTCAGGCCCTTTTGCAAATGAATACAATTTTTATTAGTATCCTAATTGAATCCCTTCCCTTCATTTTACTGGGAGTCCTTATATCTGGAATCATCCAAATGTTTGTGTCAGAAGAGATGATTGCAAAAATCATTCCGAAAAATCCGATCTTATCTGTTCTAACCGCAATAGGTGCAGGAGTCTTTTTTCTTGCCTGCGAGTGCGGGATTGTCCCGATCACCCGCCGTTTGATCGCTAAAGGGGTTCCTCTTTCAGCGGCCATTGCCTTTATGCTTTCTGCACCCATTCTCAATCCGATTGTCCTGTTTTCCACCTATATAGCGTTTGGTAATAGCTGGAGCATGGTTTTCTATCGTGGTGGAATTGCATTCGTGGTCGTACTGATCATTGCATGCATCCTGTCTTTTCAGTTTAAGACAAATCAGCTTAAACAGGAACATATCGAACATTTACATCAACATAAGCTTACATTTAAAGACAAAATAACGGGAATGTTCAAACACTCGATTGAAGAGTTCTTTTCTGTTGGAAAATACTTAATCATTGGTGCATTGCTGGCAGCTGCCATTCAAACTTTTTTGAAAACATCCCTATTGCTTGAAATCGGTCAAGGAAAACTATCCGGGAATGCAGTCATGATGGCTTTGTCCTATGTCATGTCCTTGTGTTCCCAAGCGGACGCCTTTGTTGCAAGTTCTTTTAGAAGTACCTTCTCGCCCTCTTCACTAGTTGCTTTTCTTGTATTCGGGGCCATGTTTGATATTAAAAATACAATCATGCTTTTAGGTACCTTCAAAACAAAATTCGTTTTATGTTTGATGGCCTATATATTTATTTCCGTCTTAGGCCTAACTTTATTGTTTATTTCTTAAAGAGGGTGTTTTATATGGGAAGATTATTCATATTACTTGGACTTACTTTTTTATTCATGCATTTACACGCCTCAGGGAATATATCGAAATACATTAATATGGAATATTCATATGTTTCACAGATTGCCATCTATATACTGGCAATATTCACGTTAATGGGATCTTACTTATATTTTAAAGAAGATAATCAAGAAGAAGGTGATGATTGTCAGTGCGGACATGATCACTCCCAGGAAAATAAGAAATGGAAAAGGAACCTTACTTACTTCCTCTTCTTCATTCCCATTTTAACCGGTCTCTTTTTGCCTGTTGCCACTATGGACTCCAATATTGTAGAAAAAAAGGGGTTTCATTTCCCAGTATATGAAGACTCAGATGAATATAGCCAGCATCAATTCTTGCAGCCGGATACGAGTCTTTATTATGGCAAGGATGACTATTTAACTTTAATGGATAACTCTCTCAAAGGCTTGGTTGATCGTGATAGTCTTCAATTAACAGATGAAAACTACCTAAACGATTTAGAAGCCATCTATTACTCTCCTGGAAAGTTCACTGGCAAGCAAATAACGTTAACCGGATTTTCGTACAATTCAAATGAGCTAGCCCAAAACCAGGTATTCTTGTTCCGGTTTGGGGTCATTCACTGTGTCGCGGACTCTGGGGTATTCGGTATGCTAATCGAATTTCCTGAAGGAATGCATCCCAAAAATGATGAGTGGTATTCCGTGACAGGTGAATTGGAATCCATTTATTATCAGCCATTCAAGAAAACCATTCCCCTGCTCAAAGTATCATCACATAGTAAAATCGCTGAACCGGATGATCCCTACGTTTATAGACAATATTAAAGAATGAATCATGGAAAGGTAAGGATATTCCATTCTTACCTTTCTTTTTAATTACTTCAAACTTCCATTTTATGAAATGCTCTTTTTATCCATTTATGCGAAATTACAGTATGGCCCTCTTAAACTCCATCTGAATCCCATAAATCCCCATTTACCTGAAGCAAGATTACCTGAAAAATGACGAAAAAGTTGAATTTTATTTATATGGGTCATGTTTTTTATATTCCATACCCTTATAATATAAATGCTACATATTTTTTTACCACATCAGGAGGAACTTTCCTAAATGAACAATTCTAAAAACTCTTTCATTCTTGCAGGTACTATTATAGGTACCCTAGTGGCAGGCACTTCCGCTTATGCTGGTTCTTATCAAGTTAAATCAGGGGACACCCTTGATGGAATCTCTAAAGCTAATCATACAACTGTCCAAGCATTAAAGTCTCAAAACCATTTGACTAGTAACCTTATTTTTCCCGGCCAAGTCTTGAAGGTTAATAACCTTAACAACCAAACAGATAAAAATATAGATAAAACCGAAAAATATGTGGTTAAACTGGGGGATACTTTATCAAAAATTGCTAAAAAGTATAACCTTTCCCTTAGTGCCCTGCTTAAATTAAACACTGATATTTCTAATTCGGATCGCATTTATATTGGCCAATCCATCCGGGTTTCCGGAAAAGCCCCTGCATCTAGCTCTGCGGCTAAAAACAGTCCTTCTAATGCTACATATAGGGTCAAATCCGGTGACACCCTGGATAAGATTGCTAGAGTCAATAATATGACTGTCAAACAATTAAAGTCTAAAAACAATTTGACTAGTAACCTTATTTTTCCCGGCCAGATCTTGAAGGTTAATACCCTTAACAACTATACGAATACGAATAATAGTAAAAATACAACTGAAGTTTATGTAGTTAAATTAGGGGATTCCTTATCAACAATCTCTAAAAGATATAACCTTTCCCTTAGTGCCTTACTTAAAATGAACCCTACTATTTCCAATTCAAATCGTATTCGTATCGGCCAATCCATCCGGGTTTCCGGACAAGCCTCAGCATCTGCAATTAAAAAACAGTCCAAATCGACCAAGGCGGATCAAGTTTTGGCTGCTGGCGCTAAATATATGGGCGCGAAGTATGTTTACGGTGCTAGCACTTCACGCACTGATGTTTTTGATTGCTCTTCATTCACATTAAGGGCATTCCAAAGTGCAGGTGTTTCCTTGCCTCGAAATTCAGTGGCACAATCACACGTTGGTACAACGGTATCTTCAAAATCCCTCCAAAAAGGGGATTTAGTATTTTTCGATACTAACAATGATGGTGTAATCAATCATGTGGGAATTTATGCCGGTAATGGTCAAATGCTGAATGCTTCCACATCTAAAGGTGTCTCCTACGCTGACATCAACAGTTCTTACTGGGGACCTAGCTTTGTAAAGGCAGTTCGTGTACTTAACTAAACATTGATGTCAATAACCGATTGTTGGCTAAAAAACACTATATGCCTTGATAAAAGAACAAAAAAGCGTGTTTTGATAAACTATCATACACGCTTTTTTGCGTATTATAATGTCGAATAGCTGCCAACTGGTGCTATGGCTTATAACCATTCTCATTATCTTTTTGGAATCCATCCTATTACTTTTCCAACTTGCATTCTTGTCCTTGATCGAGCCGTATAGATATATCGTAAGTACAGTATCCATACCAAAAAAGAGGCCTTCATAAACAGAAGACCTTTCTTTAAAAATCTGTTCCAGCTGTTTTCAGAAATCCTCTCTCTTTTCGCTGGCTTCTCATCAAAGCAAGCAGCTGAAGGGTTTCGGCTAGCCAGTTATTCGGTAGTAGTGTCGCATATTTCTTCCATCCAATGAGTATTAGAGTAAAAACCATAAAAGCTGAAGCACTATATTCGACCATTCAAGATTTTTTTTGACCTTCACCTTACTATTCGGACTTCGAACACCATTTTGCGCCAAACTCTATGAAAACTCAGTTTGCCTGCAGTTTTTTATTTAAAAAGTTCAGTTGATTTCAGAAATCAGCTCCCTTTCCCTAAAAGGGTTGCTATCTGAATTTTTTAAACGAAGTTGATTGGAGCAGCTGTTCGAGACTCCTGCTTAGAAAAGCGTGTCCAAGGGAGACCCCACAGGCGCAAAGAGCGCCAAGGAGGCTCCCGGACCGCCCGCGTGAGAGCATTTCGAACATGGCATTACTTTAGTTGCTCTTGTTTTTCAAGATACTGCCTCATTTTTTGCAAATATTCCGGGGCATCCATTTGATCTTTCACGACCAATTCTATAAGGCAAAGCTTATCGGCGTTCTGAGCATTTGTAATGGCATCATCCAGTTCACCATTCGTCTCGACCTTTGCTGTAAATGCCTCTTGCCCAAACGCTTCAGCCAGTTTTGTATACTCCCACTCTGGTATTTCATTGTATTTCTGTTTTTCTATATCGACTTTTACGTTCAAGAATTTTTCTATCGTGTAACCGTTATTGTTGAGAATAAACACGATGGGCTTGCAGCCGATCTCCAGCATCGAGCTTATTTCCTGTGCTGTCAGCTGTATCGATCCGTCCCCGGTGAACAAAAGAACACGCCGGTTTCTATCCGCTATGCAAGCACCGAAAGCTGCGGGCGTGGCATATCCGATGCTTTGCCAGCCTCCCTGTGCTATGTAGGTCGCCCCTTTCGGCAGCCTGACCTGTGACATGCCATAAGAGAATGTTCCTGTTTCCGTGACCACAATGTCATTTTCTTTTAACATTTGCTGAATTCGAGGATAATAAGAAGCCGCCTTCAATGGTGCTGATGGGTCTTCAACCATTGTGTCATAAGGAAATGAGATGTTTCCAACAGATTCGTTCTGCCGGTAACCAATGTCCTGGAGTGCATTTAGAATTTCCTCCGCCTTGACATTCATATAGCTGGCTTCCCCCACTTTTACTGTATCAGGTTGAATTTCCACCATTTTCAACGGGTTAAGCTTTGCTGTACCTTTGGAGGTATTGACGTCTGACCAAACAGCTCCAACGGCTATGATGAAATCCGCTTCTTCAACAGTCTGAGTGACATCCTTACTACCGAAAGCTCCGCCGTATACACCGATATACTGGGGATGGCTCTCATCAAACCCGCTTTTTCCCTGCATTAACGAAGCAACTGGAACATTTAACTTCTCAGCGAGCTGCAGTACAGGTTTCTGCAGGTTATAACGAAGTGTTTTCACGTCGACAAGCAGAACCGCTTTGTTTACATGTTCTAGCGTCCCTTTTATATGCTTCACTGCTGACTGCAGCGCATCGACATTCGTTTTGGCCACATTTTCAGAAGCCTCACTGTGAGAAACCAACGGTTTTTCAACAAGATCGATAGCCACTACCAAATAAACGGGCTTTTTCTTTTCTTTCGCGATTCTGATTGCAGCCGGTATCTCCCTTGCTGCATTTTCTGGTGTAAGAATTGCCGTATAACTGGTGATATGCTCATAAACCTTACGGAAAACATCAAAATCTCCATTCATAAACGTATGATGGGCAAGCTCCTTCTCCTGTTGCATCATGGACTTTGGCGAGCCGACAATATGTATGAGCGGCACATTCTCACTGTACGCGCCAGCGATTGCATTACATGCGCTCATTTCACCGACACCAAAGGTGGTGATGAGTGCCGAAATTCCCTTCACACGGGCATAAGCGTCCGCAGCGTATCCTGCATTGAGTTCATTTCGTCCATTTATGAACTCAATCCCATCGTAATCTTCCAAAGTATCTAGCAATGAGAAATTATAGTCTCCAGGCACACCAAAAATCTCTGTAATGCCTTCTGCTTTTAAGCAGTTGTATAAATATTGTCCCAAGGTTCTTTTTTCAGTCAAGTCAATCACTCCTTCAATCGGTCACTCTCTACTTTATTTATACCCAAACATAAGTAGGTTAACCGTAAATATCCATATACTTAAGGTGGATTCGCTACTCTATTACTCTAGTTTTAGCTTTGATGAATGAAATGAGTGAGTGAGACTATCTCAGGCATGGCTCTTATAAAAAATGATTCAATTCCAAATCGAAATATCTGAAAATTCTTGATTTCACCTCTATTTTTGATTTATATTTGAATCACCGGAACAGTGGATAAGGGGGAAAATGATGAGTGATAATAATGTCAAAAGAGTTTTGGAATGCATCATCAACACATCCAATAATAATATTACCGTGACCGATGAAAAAGGATTCATTTTATTCACGAATCCTAACCATTGGTGGATATATGGAATCGAACCGGAACATTATCTTGGAAAATCAGTTTACCAGCTCGAAACGGAAGGAATCCTTTCACCGTCGATTTCCGCCATGGTATTGAAAGAGAAAACACCTGTCCAGATCATGCAGCATACAAAGACGGGGAAAATCGTCATGTCGACTGCCTATCCCATCTTTGATGATGATGGTGAATTGATTCGTGTCGTCAGCTATGCCCAAGATCAAACTGAAATCAGGAACCTCCAGGATCAGTACGGTCAATTGGAGAGAAAGATTCAAGAATACCAATCGGAAGTCGAGGAACTTAGGGAACAGGAAGAGCTGATCTATCGCAGCAAGGAAATGCGGCAAATCGCCAAAACGATACATCGTGTTTCCAAAACGGATGCGACAGTCATGCTTCTTGGTGAATCCGGTGTAGGGAAGAGCGTATTCGCCCGCAGGCTGCACAATCAGAGTTACCGCAGCAAAGAGCCATTCATCGAAGTCAACTGCAGTACCATCCCTGAAAGTCTCTTTGAATCTGAAATGTTTGGATATGAAGCGGGATCCTTCACCGGAGCGCAGAAGCAGGGGAAGCAAGGGCTAGTTGAACAAGCAGATAATGGAACCCTATTTCTGGATGAAATCGGAGAGCTTCCGCTGGATATGCAAGTGAAATTATTAAATGTCCTGCAAGAGAAGACTTTTAAAAGGGTTGGCGGAAAAAAAGAGCATAAGATAGATTTTCGGCTTGTAACGGCAACCAATCAAAACCTTGAGGAAATGGTGGAAAAGGGAACATTCAGGCTCGATTTGTATTATCGCTTAAATGTGATTCCCATCCAAATACCGCCATTACGAGAAAGAAAAGAAGATATTGCCATCTTAATCAATCATAATCTCGAAATCATCAACAAGAAATACAAGTCAGATAAGAAATTGCACCCTTCCACTTATGAAATACTGATTCAGCATAAATGGTCAGGAAACGTGCGTGAATTGGAAAACCTGATTGAACGGCTCATTTTGACCTCGGAAGACTCCATCATTTTCCCTGGCTTTCTCCCCTCCCATTTCCATGGACAAGAATCTTTTGAAAAAATAGATGATACCCTATTGATTGACGATGTGATGGTTGATGATAGTGATCTCAATACCGCTCTCGAACAAGTGGAAAAATGGATGATGATGAAAGCGAGTAAACAATGTAAGTCCACATATGAAATGGCTAAATTCTTAGGGATCAGCCAGCCTTCCGTCGTCAGGAAAATGAAGAAATATAAAGGGCATCTGCCCATTAAGTAAAAGTGAAATGAAAGAAGACATAAAAAATAGGAGACCCTCACAATGAAGGTCTCCTACTTCTTACTTATTTGACACGCCTGCAGATTCAAATGTTGCCATTTCTTTAATGACCAATGTCGCTGCCTTAAGAATGGGGTATGACAGGGCAGCCCCTGTTCCTTCCCCGATTCTCATTCCCACATCGAGGATCGGCTCCTTGCCAAGCAGTTCTATGGCCGTTCTATGACCAGGTTCTGCAGATCGATGTCCAACAAACATATAATCGGCTGCACGTCCGGAAATCAGGTTGGCCAATACAGCAGCCGTGGTTGTAATGAAACCATCAACAAGAATGGGTATACGGTTATTAGCTGCAGCAAGCATGGCCCCTGCCATACCTGCAATTTCGAACCCGCCGATTTTCATCAAAATATCGATTGGATCATCCGGATTAGGATTTCTTGATGAAATCGCTTCTTCAATTATTCTCCGCTTATGTATAATGCCTTCTGACTTCAATCCTGTTCCCTGCCCCACTAGTGATTCAACGCTTTTCCCGCTTACGATGGAGATGATGGCGGTACTGGAAGTCGTATTTCCGATTCCCATTTCACCAAGGATCAGGCAGTTCGCACCACGGGCAATCATTTTCTGTGCACGGTCATATCCAATTTCAAGCGCTTGAATTACTTCTTCCTTAGTCATCGCCTCTTCTTTATAAAAGTTTCTAGTTCCATTGCGGACTTTTCTTGAAGTTAACCCCGGTGCTTCGATATCTGCATCGATCCCTATATCGACAATGTCCAAGTAAGCATCTATCGCGCGGCTCAATACATTGATGGCAGCACCGTCATTCAGGAAATTAAGTGCCATTTGTTCCGTCACTTCTTTAGGATAAGCCGAAATCCCTTCTTCCGTAATTCCATGGTCGGCCGCAAACACGATCACCCCCGGTTTCGAAATGTCCGGAAATGCCAATCCTGTCATCTTGGCCAGTTCGATTATCCATTCTTCAAGCCGGCCAAGGCTCCCCAGAGGAACAGTCAGTGAATCGACATGTCCTTTAACCTGCCTGCCCATTTCTTCATCCAGCATCGGGATGGAGATGGCAGCTAATCCATTGGTCATATTAATCCCCCTACAATCCAAAATGAAAAACCTTAACCACAGGAAAAGGTTCTTATCCATCATCTGCTATAAATACAACTTAGTCCATATAATAATAATCCTCTTGGCTTTCCATTTACTTCGGCACTTCCATTTCATTTAATGGGTAGATACGAAATTTCACTTTGCCCACAAGTGATTTTTCAGAAATAAAACCAAATCTTCTTCCATCCCAACTATTCCTTCGATTATCCCCCATGACAAATAAATGGCCGGCAGGCACCCTGGATTTTCCAAGTAAATCATTCAGGGTGAAATTCTCCGTCAAATTTTCTTCAGGTGGAATTTCCCCTTTTTTTGTTTTCAAATATGGTTCTGTATACTTTTTCCCATTGATAAATAAGACATCATCTTTCATTTCGACGCTGTCACCTGGTAAACCGATCACCCTTTTTATATAATTCTCTTCCGCATCCGGAGCATAAAATACGACCATATCGAAGCGCTCCGGCTTTCCGAATTTAGCTACCACTATCCGGTCATCATTTTCATAAGTCGGTTCCATTGATTCACCCTTTACTGTAACTGGTGTAAATAAAAACTGTTGGCAAATGAACACGATCATTACAGCGAATAAGATAGATTTCAACCACGAGAACAATTCACTTTTCTTATTCTTCATAAAGACTTCCTCCCATCCATTGTAAACGGCCAACGATAATTGCTGTATTTTTTGGCTTGCAGCTCCAAAAATAATTCTTTAGCACGGTTTATCCCTTATGCTTTTAGTTTGCCGGTGATTTTCAGAAGAGATATCCCGAAAGAAATATGTGGAAAAATTGTAACATATCCTTATATCGCTTGCGAGAATAATCATTTTTAGGAGTAAAGAGCAAATCTCAAATCATGAAAAAAAGGATAGCGAGTTTTAGCTATCCTTTTAACATAGTACAAATATTGTTCCAAAACCTTAGTATTTATTCCAGGTCAATACAGTATCAAGTGGCAAACGGACTTTTTCAAATCCTGCTTTAGTTCCTTTTCCAATGGAAATTAACATGACAGGTTTGAAATTTTCCGGTACATTGAATGCATCCACAAATTTGGCTTCATCGAAACCACCCATTGGGACTGTATCGTATCCTTTTGCTTTTGCAGCTAACATGATCTGCATGGAAACCAAGCCACCGTCAATCATGGCTACACTTAAAGCCTTTTCAGCGGAAAAGTTACCGTAATTATGCAGAATAGATGCTACATATGGCTCTTTGATTTCATTCTTCATGATCCCTTTATTGACTAATTCACCATAAATCAGCTCTGCATTTTTGTAGCCTTCTATATCCGCTAAAACGGCAATGACGGCAGATGCATCGACGATTTGTTGTTGGTTATTTGCGATGGGGAGCAATTCTTGTTGGGTTTGCTTATCTTGGATCACAAGGAATCTCCATGGCTGTAAGTTGGAAGAAGACGGTGCTTGGATCGCAATATCCAGGATTTCGCGAATTTCCTCTTCAGTCATCACGTATTCAGCATCGTACTGGCGAACAGATCTCCGTTCTTTTGCTACCGTAATGAAATCCGTATCATTAAGGACTTTAGGCTTTTCAAACGGTATATTCAATTCTTTCGATTTATTTAGGTACTCTTCTTTACTCATTATATTTTTTGTCATTTATTAATGACCTCCATTTAACTGTAATTAATACAGGAACAGTATATAACGCATACTGTTCTTTTGTCAAATACAGTTTATGAAAAACGAAACCATTTCAGTTTCGTTTTTCAAATTATGATTTTGAAAGTAAATCAGCAATCGTTTTCTGCTCCAAGCCTTGTATAATCCAGCTCTCCATCTCGTTTTTCAATCCGCATAAAGCTTCGCGTGAAGATGGTTGAAAGCATTTCTTATCATTCACATCAAGAAAGCCCTTTGAAAAAGGTTCGGATTTAATTGCAGCGTATATATCTGCAAGAATGATTTGGTCGGGATTTTTGGCAAGTGAATAACCTCCATCCCTGCCTTCCTTTGCTTTAATCAGCCCTGCCTTCACTAAATTACTTAATATTTTTCTAAGAAAACCTGACTCCGAATCAAGCTTATCAGCCAATTTATTACTATTGCATAATCCATCATGATCAGCAAGAACAAGCAAGGCTTGTACTGCAAGACTAAACCACATTATACTGGAAACCTTTTCTGACATTTCTTTCACCTCTCCCCTCTACTTTAAACTATTTTTCGATGAATATACAACGATGCATCGAACAAATCTGCCAAAATCTCTTGTTAATGAACATAATCGGGAAAATCCTTTTTGGAACGATGAATCCTTCCAATACATGCTTTTCACTATTCCAAAAATAAACAGACAAATTACTTGTCTTACAAATTATTTCTTTAGGAATACGGTAAACTTACTTAATAGAATAGCTTAGGAAGTGGATGAATGATTTTGAAAAAAATAAATGAACAAATGGATAAAATCATGCCCCTCATCACTCCGTTAAGCGTGGTGATTGGGGTATGATTGGCCGAACATCTAATGGATTACACCTTTCTTGTTCCATGGATATTCGCCTTCATTACATTTTCCGGAAGTTTAGGCTCCAACTTTAAATCTTTGCAACAGGCCGTCACCCACCCTTTACCGGTTTTCATCGTATTGCTCATCCTTCATATGCTCATGCCTATTTGGGCTTTTGGTCTCGGCCACTTAGTGTTTCATGGTGCTTTCACTATTACCGGACTAGTCCTGGCTGTAGTGATTCCAACCGGTGTCACCAGTATGATCTGGGTATCCATTTATAATGGGAATGCCATACTTGCCCTCACCATCATCTTGATCTACACCCTTCTCTCGCCATTCATCGTTCCTTACAGTGTTTCCCTTCTTGGAGGCGGTTCGATCGAAATGGATTTGGGGTCGATTGTGAAAGGATTAATCGGAATGGTCGTTCTTCCCTCCATGCTTGCCATGTTCTTGAATCAGGCTACAAAAGGGAGAATACAATATACACTATCCCCCCGCTTAGCTCCATTTTCCAAGATAAGCGTTGGAATCGTAGTCATATTGAACAGTTCAAAAATCGCTCCTTACTTAACCCATTTCGATAAGAAATTAATGATCATGGCCTTCCTGGTTTTGTTCATAGCAGCTTCAGGTTATGCCCTTTCTTGGATGGTCGGTGCATTTTTAAGATTGGAAAAGGCCGATATCATCACCTTGACATTTACAGGCGGTATGCGAAACATCAGTGCTGGAGCCGTTCTTGCACAACAACCTATTTTCCTGCTGCCGTCGCTGTTCCCGTTGTACTTGGCATGCTGTTTCAACAAATGCTTGCCTCCTTTTTTGGCTATGTCATGGAGAAGCATTTCCATCGTGGTGTGAATGAAGGGCGATCCGCAGAATGATTATATCTCAAGCATCCTTTTTCCCTTTCATCTATATTCCAATTATAATAGGTAAGTGAAACACATTTACATGATTATCCATTACAAATCCTTGGAGGTATTGAAGATGAAAGTTGTTGCAATAGTGGGAAGTATTCGTAAAGAGTCTTACAACCTTAAGCTAGCAAAATATATTCAAACTAGATATCAAGATCGATTTGATCTCGAAATCTTGACCATTCGGGATTTACCTTTTTATGATCAAGATATTGAAAATGACCCTCCATTAGTTGTAAAAGAATTTAAAAGCAAAGTGGCTGAAGCAGATGCAGTCTTGTGGGTAACACCTGAATACAATGGTACGATTCCAGGCGTATTGGGTAATGCAATCGATTGGTTATCACGTGTCGATAAAGTCTTGATCGGCAAACCTTCATGGATCATGGGTGCGTCAATGGGGCAATTAGGAACGGTTAAAGCTCAATTGCATTTACGTGAGATCCTATTCGCATTAGGCATCTCCTCCCCGCTCCTTCCCGGAAATGAAGTATATGTTGGTGCAGTTCATGACAAAATCGATAACGAAGGCAAGCTTACACATGAGTCGACTGTCCAGTTTATCGATACAGTCGTCGATAACTTCATTAGCTGGTATAATCATCATACTCGTTAATGCATGTTTAACAAGAATCCCAGCAGGAATGATCCTGCTGGGATTCTTATTGCATCAAATTAAACTACATTCATCCTCTTCCCGCTTGGAATGCAGGGTATTTTGTCATTCCCCCGTCAGCGAACAGAGTGATGCCCGTTACATAACTGGACTCTGAAGATGCCAGCCATGCAGCAACCGCAGCAATTTCTTCTGGCTTTCCGATATACCCCATCGGAATCATGCTTTCAAGATCTTTTTTCTTTTCGGAATCTTCAAGCTTGTCGGCATTTATTGGCGTGGCGATGGCTCCGGGACCAATGCTGTTCACACGGATTCCTTTTGGTGCATATTCAAGAGCCAAGGTTTCCGTAAGCAGCTTCACCCCGCCCTTGCTTGCCGCATAGTGAACGAATAAAGGCCAGGGAATCATTTCATGTACACTGGACATGTTTATAACATTCCCTTTAATATCGTTCTCGACAAAATACTTGATAGCTTCACGGCACCCAAGGAAATTTCCGGTTAAATTGGTATTAATAACTTTATTCCAGTCACTTAACGGCATCTCGTGAGATGGAACAGGATTTTCAATTCCTGCATTATTGATGAATATATCGAGTTTCCCGAAATTATTTACTGCTGATTGAACAAGGTTAATTACATCTTCTTCAATGGTGACATCGCCTTTAACTGCAATGGCTTCCCCACCACTTGTTTTGATTTCTTCCATTACACTATCTGCTTCCTCTAATTTAGTACGATAATTAACCACGACCTTTGCCTTTTCCTTAGCAAAGCGAATGGCCATCGCTTTTCCTAAACCAGTGGATGAACCCGTTATAACAACGACTTTACCTTCTAAATCTGTATACATTTAATCACCCTCCAATTATTAACTTTTTGCCAGCCCGAGCATAATCCCAGCTATGATGATCAAGATAATTCCAATTACAATTCCAATTAGTTGGCGCTTCGTTTTCTTTTCTCGTAAAATGATGATCCCGCCAATAGTTGAGATGACTATGCCCATTTGTGAAAGGGAAAAACTAGTAGCCACGCCTACTCGGGGCTGGGATATGAATAAAAACATGTTCCCTGCAGCCCATATCAATCCCGGAATGATATTGCGAATCGTATATTTGTTAAACGGTTTATGTTTAAAAGTCAATAACAGACCGCCTATCACCATTCCTATCGCTTGAGGGAACAACGCTGACCATCCGTCAACATCAAAAAGACGGGCCACGACCACATAAACCAGATAACCGAATGTCGAGATGAGGAGAATAACGATTCCTTTCTTCAAGTTTCCCGACTTGCCCTCTTTCGATTCTTTATCTTCCAAGGAGGTCAAGACGATTCCTATAATAATGAAGACTAAAGCCAAAACGCCTAAAATAATCGCTTTCTTTGTAGACCATTCGTTAAAAACGATGACCCCGAATAAAGTGGTTGCTATGAGCTGCAATCCTGTTGATATTGGCATGGTTTTGGAAACTCCCATTAGATCAATGCTCTTAAGCTGATTAGCTTGTCCAACGGCCCAAAACAATCCAGATACGACTCCGACTCCAAACACCAGGAGTGACAACTTAATATCTGCAAAAATATAAACACCAATTGAAAAAATCAAGGCGCCAATCGTTGTACCTAGTGTTTGGCTATAGGGTCCTCCCCCGAGTTTCACATTAAATAAAACGATGCTTCCCCAGAATAATGCCGGTAAGAGAGCTAATAATATATCCATTTACAACCCCCATATATGTATGTTCAAAACTAAGCAGGAAATTTCAATTTGTCTTCTTTTAATATGTTCGCATTATTTGAATTGACCCTTGGAAATTTTATGAAATGTTTCCGCCAACACAAAAAGGGCTGCAGATGCAGCCCTTTTTGATGATAGTGACATTATTGCAGCTACCCACCATGTTGATGATGTTGCATGTCCATTTCCGAATCATCACCGACCTTGAAATAATCACTTTCCCAAACAGCCGTCGTTCCGATAATGATGATGGAGAACAAGAGGGTCAGATAGAAAGGAGCAAATCCCCTCCTTTTTAGTTCTTTTACATCCTCTCTTTTTATATAAAAAGTCACAAAGAATATACTGGCAAGGTAGATCAGATCCATCGAAACTAGCATGAAAGTTTGTGAATCAAGAGGCAGCATGACCCCAAGCATGGCTCCCATCATTGCCCCCATCAGAGTTGTTGATAAAGATTCCATAACCGCTGTTAAACCGAAAGGCCTTCCGATGATTGCTGCTGCCACTGCACATATTGCGATAGCCAGGACGGTTAAAACCGCCAGCCTGCCGGGCAACAGGAATGACAGAATTAAACTCAAGGTTAAACTTGTGGTCATGCTTAACATCATGACCATGCATTTTCCCAGGCTAACACCAATATGCTCTTTTTTCTGATGAGCTTTTTTAGAAAAGTAAACTGTATATGCCATGACTATCATAAAACTGGTCAGCAGCAGCATGCGATTCATTTCCCCCTTCACGAGCAATAGTGAAACGATTCATTTTTAATGACAGGAAGAATTACCGCCCATCTGGCAAGCTGAATTCTTTGGTTTTGAGGGAGGCACGTCAAGAGCTGGATTCCGATTGAAAAAGCCCGTCGGTTTCAAAATGAAGCTAATATAAGCGGTAGGCATGACTGGCCAATCTTCAGGTCGGGTTATATGATGGTGGCCCATGTTATACCAGACCACCACATCTTCATTTTCAATGGAGCGCTCGGCTTTAACCCACTCTTCCAACCCTTCCCCACCTGCATGTTGGTTTGGGTATCTCCCTGATGCAAACTGTTCTTCAGGGTCGAATGGAGTCACCCAAAAATGATGTTTTAAAAATCCAGCCCGTTTTAATAAGGGCGAATCATCATGGGCGAACGGGAAACAGTTCTCCCCGGCAAACAATTTATAACCAACCGGCTCTCCCAATATATTCGTTTTTGATGGATTGACGATTTTCCAGAAGCGCGCTGTACGCAAATCAAGGTCCCGAACCGCCTCGGATTCATTTTTAAGCAAAGTCGAAACTGGGTAGAAGCCATTTCCATATGGGTTGCCCGGTCCTTTTTCCATACTTTTTGTATTGACTTCATAAACCGAATTTTTAATTCCATCAACCATCATATCAAGCCTCATATTAAAGAAATGCTGATGGTGTGCAGCAAATAATTGAGGTGCAACCAAATTGCCATGAGGGTGCTTCCGGTCAGGTTCGATGGCTTGTGTATGCAATATGCCTGTCAATTTCACTTCAAACTGTATCGTCCCATCCTGAAAGAAATACCAATAAAATCCATATTCGTAATTTCCAACTGTCGAAATGCTCGATAGGACCAATCTTCTTGAACGGCGAACTTCAACATGACCTGTCCTCCAATCCGTATGTTTCCACCCGATTCCAAAATCCTCCTCATGTAAACAAATTGCATTTTTAATATGAATTACATTCCCTTTACTATCCACCAGATTCGCGTCAAAGTACTTTATCTCACCTAGGCAGTCACACCCGAGTTCAAGTGAATTCGCCAACATGCCAATGCCGTATTCACCTGCATCGAAAGCATTGTTCCTGTTCACCGGATCTGTTGGATCGCCATAAGGGACCACCATCTCGGATAAAGAAGCTCGATACAGGATTGGCCGCTGCACTCCATCATCATTGTAACTGACCGTATGAAGGACAAGACCTTCACGGGAGTTGAAACCAAAACGGATTTTCCATTTTTGCCAATCTATCACATGGCCTTCCGTCGTGAAACTTGGTCCTTTTGGTTGGACTATTTCCAAAGGTTTAACATCCTGCCTCATGTTACCTACTTGATCAGGTGTATAATTTCCATCAAGCGGCGGAAATGGTATGACACCTTTATCCACAATCTTGATGACTTCCATCTTATTTAAGTCTACAAGGACATATAATCCTGAAATGGGACGAGCATACCCATTATCATATAATGATGTACGGTAATAACATAAAGCCCTGACGATTCGTACATCCACTTCCTCTTCGATTCCAAAATTCCCTGCTGACCATGGATCGACCATGATATCATCCATATTCGTAAGCCCTCTTTTGGCAAAGGCTTTCATCATCTCAGGGTGGCTTTTCACGACTTCCTGACACTCCATGAATTCATCAGCCATTATGGAGGGCTGCACTCCCGGAATAAGTTTCCATGACCTTATGCTGCCTTCCGTTAAGGAAACTACAGCCTCATATGTTTTTCCCTCTTTATTATGAAGGATGATACAGAATGCTTCTCTATTGATTCGTTTTTCTTCCCGATAACCCAGAACAATGGATTTTGCAGGTTCCAGTAAGCTGATGTTAGCAAAGCGGTAATGGTCATCCAATCCTTTATCACGTTTTAAAATCTGGACCGTCACTTTAAGTTCTTCGGCCGTTAATGGATCAAGCGGGTGATTTTCCCTCTTCACTTTCATACTAGACATCTTTTCCATATTAACCTCTCCCTTATAGTTAAAATATCATTCTATCTATTAAGTGAACTTTCCCTCGAAGTGACTCGTGTATAAAATGCAAATTTTATTTGCCTACCGCATCATCTTTCCCGACAACTGGCATGGACTCTTTTCCTTCCTTTACACTTTCTTTTGATTCTGCAATGAATATCGATAGTATTAATAAAACAGTCGCAATGATATCGACGTTTCGTAATTTATCGCCCAGGAATAACACGGCATATAGCATTGCAGTAATCGGGATGATTGCCGTTGCCATCCCGATGGTGCTTGCTGGAACCTTTGAAATTCCTAAGTACGTGAAAATATAAGCAAATACCCACCCAAGCAAGGTATAGGCTATGACAGCTCCCCATAAACCAAGCGTCATTTTTCCCCAATCAAAAGATATCGCCTCATGAATGGCCATCGGCAGCGTAGTTAGAAACCCCATTAAGCACAGTCCTGCTGCCATTGTCACCGGTGGCACATCCACTGCGAATTTCTTGGCATATACAAAAAACAAGCCCAATGACACAACAGCCAATATCATGAAAGCAATCCCTAATGCACTGGATTCCCCCTCAGTACTCGCACCTGCGAGCTCCATTACCAGAACAGCTGAAACAGCTAGCATGATGGCTATGCCCTTACGGATGTTCAATCTCTCTCCCAATAATATGAAGGAAAGAACCAGCGTTACGGCTGGCACCATACTATTTATGATTCCAGCCGCTATCACACTAGAATATTTCAAACCATATAACAGGAAGACCGTATATAATGTAACGGTAAAAAGGGATTGCATGAATATCCCGAAGTACGTTTTATATCCTATCCCTTTCCACTTGATTCTTTCGTATATTTTCGCTGCTGGCAGTAAGATCATACAGGCGATGCCAAGCGTCATGGCCGTAAACAGCCATACGGGGATGGTTGCCATTGCTACACTGCCGGCCGGGATTGAAAGACCTAAAACAATCATATTCAATATGATGAAGAGATAGCCAATATTCAGTAAACCCACCCCAATCATACGGATTTATCAAGCGGATAGCAGGAAATCCAACTTAAGCCAGTACCCGTGAGAAGAGCTGATCAAATCCCTGCCCTTAAACTCCATACCAGTTCAAGCCTTGCTCATTCAAATCAATCCACACATTTTTTGTTTCCGTATACATATCCATCGCTTGGATGCCCAGTTCCCTTCCAAAACCGCTTTGCTTCCTGCCGCCAAAAGGGGCTGTGCTATCAAGCATGCTAAACGTGTTCACATACACCGTCCCCGCTTTTAACCCCCTTACCATACGGTGCGCCCGTTTTAAATCATTGGTCCATAAACCTGAAGCCAACCCATACAAGCTGTCATTTGCCTTGTTCAATGCATCCTCTTCATCTTTGAACTTGATGACCGACAAAACCGGTCCAAAAATTTCTTCCCGGGCAATTGTCATATCATTGGTGACATTCTCAAAAACGGTGGGCGTGAAAAAATAGCCTTTTCCTGCCATCGTGTTTCTTTCGCCGCCCATGACAAGATTAGCTCCCTGTTCAAGTCCGGCCGCTACGTACTGTTGAATTTTGTTCAGTTGCTGTAAAGAAACTTGCGGTCCCATTTGGGTCGTTTGATCTAAAGGATTCCCTACACGGATGGATTGTGCTTTCTTCACGAATGAATCCATGAATCGATCATATATGCTTTCCTGCACAAAAAGTCTTGTACCCGAGGCGCATACTTGGCCTTGGGCGAAGAAGATACCAAACATGGATCCATTCACTGCATTCTCGATGGAAGCATCATCAAAAACGATATTTGGTGATTTCCCCCCTAATTCAAGGCTGATTGGTTTTAAGTTCTTACTTGCTGCCTGCATGATTAGGCGGCCAGTATTCGTTGAACCCGTAAAAGCGATTTTATCGACGTCCGGATGTGATGAGAGGGCATCCCCCGCTATCTTCCCGTATCCCGGAATAACATTGATGACTCCATCTGGAATACCGACTTCTTGAAAGATTTTAACCATTTCCAGAATGCTTACAGGAGTTTGCTCAGCTGGTTTGATCACGATCGTATTGCCTGCCGCTAAAGCAGGGGCTAGCTTCCACATCGTCAGCATAAGAGGAAAGTTCCAAGGCACTATGGCTCCTATGACACCGATTGGCTCCTTCAAGGTATAATTGAACCGGTTATTAGGAGAAGCAAGGGTACTTCCCTGGACTTTATTTGCTAACCCCGCATAAAATTCGAGTACATCTATCATGGCTGGCATCGCAATGAATTTTGTTTCATTGATTGGCAGCCCGTTATCTTGTGATTCGACTTCGGCCAGCATATCAGCTTTCTCCCACAGTGCCTGTGCCACTTTATTCAGTAACCTTCCCCTATCCCCCGGCGCCATTTCGGCCCATGGGCCAGATTCAAACGCCCTTCGTGCAGCTTTTACCGCTAAATCAACATCTTCCGGACCAGCCTCGGCAACTACAGCATTCACTTCATCTGTTGCAGGATTAAGTGATTCAAATGTTCTTCCGGATAATGAATCAACCCATCGCCCCTCAATGAACAATTGATATTTTTTCCCCATCCATCGTTTCCCCTTTCTAGTGGAATCTCAACAATCGTATATCTATTAAAAGAATAAGGCTGCGCATTATTTTTTTATTGTAAAAAGCGGAACATTCAGAATATTTAAGCTATGGATTAAAACCAAACAAAAAAAGATCTCGTATGAACGGGATCTTTCCAATGTAATCACTATATATCAATAACTTTATATTGGGTTTGACAATTTCCTGAAACGGCATCGATGAATTCATTAGGAGTCATATAACCAAATTTTTTAAATTCATTAATTAAATGTGATTGATCAAAATATCCATTCTCATTAATCACATCCCAAACTGTAAAGGCCCGTTTGTTCAATAACATATGCAGGGAGTTTTGGAACCTCACTATTTGGCTGAATAATTTGGGCGGCATCCCTACATGGGCATCGAATTGCTTTCGCAAGTACCTTGTAGAGTATCCGGTCTCAGCGGCTAATTGATTCATATTTACATTTCCTTTAGAAGAGTATATTTTGTCCAAGGAATATTCTATAATGGCAGGCAACTCATTACACGCAAAAATATTAATCCCTATTTCTTCTTTGAACAGCTTTATTCTTCTACGAAAATCCCGTTCATTTATTAACCTTTCCATAATGGTAGGTCCAATTTTCACCATATCGGCTAAGGGGATTTGGCGATTGATTACCTCCTTCATGGAATATTTAAAATGCTGGGTTTCCTGCTTAGGCAAAAACCTCACACCGAAATATTCACAATTAGCCTTAAAGTTTATCGTTTTGTACTTGAGGACACTCCCGCATACATCTGCGGAGGGGCTATCGGGATCGCAATAAAATAATATGTCGATGCACCCATCGGGAATGACGGACATTGGATTCATTAAATCCCGATTGATTTTAAATTGATAGAATAATGTAGTTGAATGGTCAGAATTTCTTTGTTTATATTCTATATAGTAATCCGATAGAATCTCAAATTCCGGCTGGAATGGAAAATAGTCGAAGGTATTGAAATTCTGAATGATGTTCAACTACCATCACGCTCCTTTTATATTGCATTGTCACCCAGTCCCTTTACCCTTGAAACTTTTGCAAGCAGTGATAATTTCGCAACATTGATACAATGACTTTCATGCTTTCCCTTAGCTTGGCTTGCAATTAGGGATTTACTACATCCACATTTCTTCGCGTTTCCGGAGAGCCGTTCATCATTCTTCCCATGCCTGGCTATTATCAACATGAGCGTTGTTTTTATAATTTTCGACAAGTATTTCCAAAATCCTTTTGACTGAACAAATTTAAATCATTATGCCTTATCCCCACATCTTACTGCAATCCTTTTTCTTGTATGGGTTTCATTAGCATTAATCGTTATTGTGAATTTAATGAGTTTTTAATTAATGTTCTCCTTCAAGAAAAGAGTCTGTAGGGACTGTCTTTTTATTTATAAGATTATAAAAAAAGAAAACCATATTTAGGCTTCCTATCAGTTTGTAGACATAAGGAGTTAGGAAAACGACTCTTTCATCAAATGAAGGAAACAACTGCCCCTAAGCAACACCTTCAAATCCCCAGGTTTGGTTTCTAAATTAAATGTATAACCAAGTTGATTGGAGTGGGTGTGCGAGACTCCTGCGGGAAAAGCGCATCCATAAGGGAGACCCACGAAGGCGCAAGCCGAGGACGCTTCAGGACCGCCTGCGGAAAGCGAGTGCCTGGAGCTGAAATAAACGCCCAATATGTACAAGCTATAAAAAAACACCCCATAAATGTTAGTTTGGTGTCTAACATTTACGAGGCAGTTCAAGTTTGCCTGCAGTCTGGGCTTCTATATTTCTTACATACTGTAACTTACTTCTTCAAATGATATGGCACAGTCGTAACAACCACATTCCTTCTATAAAGTAAGTAGGCACGGATCAGTAAACTTGATTGGTTATGAAGAATATTGTGCCAGCCCTTTTTCGGAATGAATTGGGGGATGATCACCGTAACTTTATAATTGGATTCACTCGCCTTATGTTCAACCGTATCCACGAATTTTGTTAATGGCTGAATGATACTTCTGTAATAAGAATTCAGTGTAACCAGTCGGACATCCGGCTGCCACTTTTTCCATTTTTCTTCGAATTTCTTTTCATCTTCTCTTTCAAAAGCAACATAAACGGCAATGACTTGATGCGCTGAAAGAGATTTTGCATAATTTAAAGAGTTCTCGACCACATGAGTTATCCCGGCAACAGGTACGATAATGATATTTCCTTCAATTGGCAAGATCGGCTCACATGTTGTAATCCTTAGTTGGTCACCAACTGCTTCATAATGCTTTCTGATTCGATGAAAAATTAACAGGATAATAGGTATAAAAATCAAAACAGGCCAAACCTGAGTAAACTTGGTCAAGAAGAATATCATCGTGACGATAAAGCTAATAATGGCACCAATTGAATTAATGGTTAATTTCAACATCCAGCCTTTTGGCTTTTCGCGGATCCATTTAACAATCATACCGCTCTGGGACAGAGTAAATGGAATGAATACCCCTACAGCATAAAGCGGAATGAGATTTTCTGTATGTCCTTCAAATGAGACTATTAAGATGATCGAGGCAAGTCCCAGTATGATTATTCCATTGGAATACCCTAATCGGTCCCCTCTGATCGTAAACGCCCTCGGTATGAATTTATCCTTCGCTAGATTTACTGCAAGCAGAGGGAAGGCCGAATAGCCAGTATTGGCCGCAAGTATCAAGATCAAGGCAGTCGTACCTTGAATGAAGAAATACATGAAATTCCGTCCAAAGATCTCTTCAGCAACCTGGGAGACGACCGTTACCTCTGCGCTCGGGACGATACTTAAATAATAGGCTAAGAATACGATTCCCGAAAATAATACAGCTAATAAGGAACCCATCGCTATTAAAGTTTTCGCCGCATTATTCGGAGCCGGATCTTTAAAGTTCGGGATTGCATTGGAAATAGCTTCGACTCCTGTCAATGCGGAGCTTCCTGACGCAAATGCTCTTAGCAGTATGAATAAACTGATGCCCGCTACCGGAGTCCCGACGGGCGTGTGCAATTCAGGTGAAACTTCACCTGTAAAAATCTTGTAAATCCCGACACCAATCAAGATGAACAATGCTAAAACGAATAGGTACACCGGATAAGCCAAAACAGAGGCCGACTCCGTAACCCCCCGCAAGTTCAGGATTGTAAGCAGAATGACGAAAATGATGGCTATGATGACATTATATGAATGCAGGCCGGGAAAAGCGGACGTGATTGCATCCGTACCTGCAGAAACACTAACAGCCACAGTTAATATATAATCCACCAATAAGGATCCTCCAGCTATCAGCCCTGGATTGACTCCCAAATTGTTTTTTGAAACCACATATGCCCCCCCGCCATGCGGATAAGCGAAAATGATCTGTCTATAGGACAAGATCAAGGCGGTTAACAGGATCAATACTCCGATTGCGATAGGGAGGGAATACCAAAATGCTGCAGCACCGACAGTGATCAGAACGATCAATATTTGCTCAGGTCCATAAGCAACAGAAGACAAAGCATCAGAAGATAATATCGCCAAAGCCTTTGTTTTGTTCAGCTTTTGTTCACCAAGTGCATTTGATTTTAAAGGTCTCCCAATCAAAAATCTCTTTATAGAAGATAACATCAAGTATTCACCACCATATTAAATTTAAGTTACCCAGCTGTATCAAAATACAAGAAGAAATGGAAAAATGCCTACAAGTCATAACTAAATAGACCTGTAGACATCAATTTTTTTGTCTAACAAGCTCCACCTTCCTTCTCATATAACGCTTACGAGGTTAGCTGTCGGATTCGGACCTAAGAGTAGCCCTACCTTGAAAGGATTCACCCCTTGGATTGTAGTAACAATCCCAATACCGGGTCCCCCGCACCATAAGGTTTAAGCGATTTAGAAATATGAAACTGTTGATTATCATACTCCCGTGAAATGGAAATGTAAATGAAAATTTTGCACAGAAATATAATTTTTTTTTGTATGCGAGGTTTTATTCTTGACGTATATTACATAAGTCATGCAAACACATGGTTCGAAGGGAGGAACGGAGGTAAATAAACGTCCAAAAAGAAAAAAACAAGGAGTGAATGAACAAAGGATGGTCATAAAAGGAATAAATGATTGCCACTTGAAGAGTATGAAGGATGAAGTGAAACAGTTCTGCCCCCAGCTTGAGTCGTTATACTTGCATTGATTTCCTCTTTCCGATTCCACTTTAATTCCCGTCCAATCGGGGGCATTATCCCACTGCTCCTGCTCCATCCTAATTAGTTCCTGCCTTCTTGAATTGGCCTCAAATTGCTTTTTTTAAAGACAAAGTATTTCTGGCCAATATAGTTGAGAACTGTGTAAAAAATGGCTCCTATCATCACAGCCACATTTTGTTGTATGGGTAAATGAACGGATCCTTCCATTGATTCCGCAATAGCTTGGCCTAAAGAATATGCGGCGGAATAACAGATCAGGATGACGCAAAAGAAACGTGCAACTCCTCTCCGCCATTCTATATCACTTTTAAAGGTAAAAGTCCTGTTCAAAAGAAAACTCGTTACAGCTCCCGTACCATTACCGATAAAGGTGGAGAGCCAGTAAGATAATTCAAGAACATTCATGAGAAAAAGCATAAGGGAAAGTCCAAGCGCAGTATTGACTATCCCAACCAATAAAAAGCGAATAAAGGAGTTAGTGTGTTTTAGATAGTTTTTCAATATTGTTCCGTTCATTGTCTAGTTGCTCCCGTTTTTTTAAATCGAGCGGATTAAATAGGTCCAGATCAACTATATATTTAGGCCGGCGTTTGGATTCATTATAGATTTTACCGATATATTCCCCAATCAAGCCGACAGCAATCAACTGCAGGCCACCGATCAACCATATGGAGGTGATTAATGAAGTCCATCCAGTCTCGGTCTGCCCATAAAACTTTAACCATAAAAAGTAAGACCCAAAGAGTAAGCTAATGAAAAATGAAAGACATCCTAGCCATAATACAAGCCGAATCGGTGTAACTGAAAAGGAAGTAATGCCATCAAGCGCAAAAGCAACCATTTTCTTAAATGGATATTTCGTTTCCCCAGCCAATCTTTCTTTTCGATCATAATAAACAGAGTCCGTCTTAAACCCAATAAGCGGTACGATTCCCCGTAAAAAAAGATTCGTTTCATCAAATCGTTCCAACTCCGCGATCGCCCTTTTACTCATTAGCCGGAAATCCGCATGATTATAGACAAGGTTAACCCCCATCTTGTTCATCATTTTATAAAAACCAGTTGCAGATGTTCGTTTGAAAAATGAATCAAGGTCCCTTTTTTGGCGGACACCGTATACAATTTCACATCCTTCATTGAATTTCCGGATGAATTCAGGGATGACTTGAATATCATCTTGTAAATCTGCATCAATGGAAATCACACAATCCGAGGCTTCTTTAGCTGTAAACAATCCTGCCAGGAGTGCATTTTGATGTCCTGCATTCCGGGAAAGCTTTAGCCCACGAACAAATTCATTATTAATCGTTTCCTTATAAATGATCTTCCATGTTTGATCTTTACTTCCATCGTCAACCAATAGAATTTTACTTTGACCAGAAACAACGTTTTCTTCTACTAACCCCCTCACCAATCCACAAAGCTGGGAAATGGTATCCTGCAATACGCTTTCTTCGTTATAACAAGGTACAACAATCGTCAGTATCGGTGAATTCACTCTATTCCCCCCTTTTTACATGACTCTGTATAAATGAATTTTCCATACACTTCCTTTTTTTGCGAAAATCCTATCTAGTACCAATCCGTTTTCCTCCGCGTTGTTAATTGGTATGGCAGAAAATATATACTTGCCACCTAATCCTTTAAACGCATCCATATTAAGGTCTAAATTTTCCAGCTCTTTCTTCGAGCTTTTCTTGAACATATAATGCTTCCCAAGCTCATCGGCAAAGAGGTAACACCGTCCTCCCCATTCATCAAAGTAGATTCTGATGTCTTTATTCTTAGCCAATTCGTTTTCAATTATTTGACGAAATTGATGTTTGTAAGTAAGCGGATAGAAATTGTTATAGCTATCTAGCGTGTAAAATCCATTAAATTGTGCAATTGCAGGATGCAGCCCAATGCTGGCAACACGATATTCTTCCTGTGGAAGGCCAATATGATCTTTTATTTCCCGAAAAAGGCTTACTGAATAGAACTCTTTAAAAGAAGGTTTTTTATTATGAGTGATTTCCTCATTGAATCCCATTAAGATCATAATTTGAATGGCGATGAAAATAGAAAGGGTTTTCTTAGCATAATCACTGTGTTCCCAAATGATCTTTATCGCGAGGGCAAACCCCACGTAAATGACCATCGGCCTTAAGAAGTGAAATCTGGCAAAATTAAAGGTATCCAGGGTGTGAAACCTTTCCGTTAAAGGCAGCCAGCCTTTATAAAACCAAAATGCGTACCACGCTGAGAGGATAAAATTCAAGTAAAATAAAAAAACATATACCTTTTCCTGTCTCCACAGTTTTTTGGTCAGAATAATATAAAAGGCAAAAATGGTAATCGGCAGGATGATAAGCGCATGTACAGTCATGACATGCGTATGGCCAAGAACGAAATTTTTGAATGTAAGTTTAATGACCCACTCGAGGGGCAGCCTTGCGTGAAAATACTCATCTCTGCTGTTTGGCTCCGAATCAAAAATGAATGAAGCGACCAAACGATACTCCACCATTCCAAAAATGACCGTCATATACACGATTGAAAGTAGAAACGTTATATTCCATCCTTTTTTCCTGATCAAATCCGTTAGCCAAAGAAACCCCATTGCAACAAGGAAAAAGAAAAAGCCAAGCACGATGCTTGAATAAAGCGGTAAAAGTGTAAGGACCAAATAATTCTTCCAAGAATGGTCCTTGCTGCGAATATTCAAAAAAGCCCAAAGTGCAAGCGGCATTCCAAGTGTACTGAGCATTCCCGATGGCCAGAATGGGGTAAGGGCAAAGGCTAAGGATGTTCCAACCCTAATCCAGCCTGATCGGGATCCTGTAATCAAATGTTTCTTTAATAGGATATACATACCAAAGAATGCAATAAACCTTGTTAATGCCTGGCTCATTGCATATGCAACCATTGTCGGAAAAAGTGAATGAAGCCACACGATAATACTGAACTCACTCCCAAATGCATTTCGAGGAAGCCCATTCATAATCTGGGGAATTTTGGCGTCTATTGCACCGAATAACTCACCGCTCTCTGAAAGGACTTTATACCAGGCAAGGTTGGAATCCAAATTATCATGTACGCGAATATGCGCATTTTCCCCAAGGATGAATAAAGGAGTAAGATATAAAACAATGACGAGTAAGGCAAAAAGGATTTGAACTCTCTCTTGATTTTCAATTGGCAAAATATACACCTCTTGACTCAATTCATATATCCATAATATTTGCTTCAAAGGTAAATCTATTCTATTTCAAGGATTTATTTTAACCCATTTTGAAATAGGTCAACCAATGACCACATAAAATGAAGGGTAGAACAAAAAGCATATTAAAGAAACTTAAAGAGGGGCTGGGCTATGATAAAGAAAGCGGTGATTCCAGCAGCCGGTTTAGGAACACGATTTTTACCTGCGACGAAAGCTCAACCAAAGGAAATGCTGCCGATTGTCGATAAGCCGACCATTCAATATATTATCGAGGAAGCGGTACAATCAGGGATTACAGATATTATCATCGTTACAGGGAAAAACAAACGTGCAATCGAAGATCATTTCGATAAATCCATCGAACTTGAAATGCTTCTGCAAATGAAAGGTCAAAATGATCTGCTTAAAATCGTGGAGAACATTTCCAACATGGTGGATATCCACTATGTAAGACAAAAGGAACCTTTAGGCCTGGGGCATGCAGTTTTATGTGCCAAAACTTTTATCGGAGACGAACCTTTTGCCGTCTTGTTAGGGGATGATATCGTGGATAGCCCGGTTCCAGCTTTGAAGCAGTTAATGGAACGGTATAACAAGGTTCGTACGAGCATTATCGGATGTAAGGATGTATCACCTGCCGATGTATCCAAGTATGGGATCGTAAATTTCCAAGAACGATATGAGGATATATTTCTGGTAAGAAACTTGGTGGAGAAGCCAAAAGTGGAGGATGCACCATCAACACAGGCGATTATTGGACGATATATTTTATCACCTACGATTTTTAAAATCCTTGAAACCGCACAGCCCGATCGGAATGGGGAGATCCAGCTTACCGAAGCTTTAGACCTTCTGTTAGAAAAGGAACCAATATACTCGTACATCATCAAAGGAAATCGATATGACGTCGGCGATAAATTCGGCTTCCTCCAAGCTTCATTAGATTTCGCCATGAAACGACCTGAACTTCGTGATCAGCTAATAACATATTTAAGGCAGTTGTTCCCTTAATGAAATGAATATACCCCCGCCCAATTACCAAGAGGTAATTGGGCCATTTCCACATCGGGTTCACCCCTCTGGTTGTAAAATGATCCACTAACATATCCCCATACCATTATCTCTAAGCGAAATATAACGGTTTATTATAAACACTTCCGTGAAATGTAAAAGTGAGTGAAAATGTTCGCCATAGAAAGAATAATTTATGATCAGTGAGGTTATGTTGATAACGTATCCTTCATTATTGATCCTAACAACGATTTCCAGAAAGGGTTGTTGAAAAACACATGCACAAAAAAACTAATAATCCAATACTATCCGATGATTTTTTAGATCAAGTGGTTAAGGAAATCAATGCACAATTTGGCGGGCCCATTAATGAAAAAAATGATCATTTCCTGCATGGGGACGATGAAGAAAGAACTTGAAACCCACATCATCAATCCACAGCTTTCATGAAAGACTCTGGCTCTATTCATCCAGAGTTTTTTTTTGCTAACTTATGAAAACTTTATTTTTTCCATATAGTTATTTGCCCTTTCTTTAATGACTTGTCCAAACCGATTTAGCTTATCCTCATAGAATGATTATATGTAATTATTTTAAAGAAAGGGGAGTAACTACATTGAGCCACGCTGATGATGTCTTCCGCACATCTCCAAAGGTTCCAAAAGGAAGGCTGATTTACGGACATACAAAAAAGTTCCAAACT
>NZ_JBHVQU010000024.1:0-41176 GCF_042886655.1 Peribacillus sp. NPDC058002
TGCCTGTCACGCAGGAGATCGCGGGTTCGATTCCCGTCGGGACCGCCATTTTATTTTTCCTAAAATAGAATATTTGGCTCAGTAGCTCAGTCGGTAGAGCAAAGGACTGAAAATCCTTGTGTCGGCGGTTCGATTCCGTCCTGAGCCATCCTTTTATAAACGCCTTTCTTTTAGGGCGTTTTTTGTTTTGCTTCCAGATGTATTTTGAATGAAATCTTGTTAATAGATTGTTAACGATTTGTAATATACCAATTTTGGCCAGTTCGGCATATAACTCGCTTTTAACCTTACTGGGCCTAGGCCCACTCCTTTTTCTGCAGTTTATTGAACTTACCCCGTTCCTATATTTATTGGTACATGTTGTCACCATTTATACAGTTCCATTACATTATGAAGTCTGTTTCTTGTTTTTTTTCTTAATATGGTAGAGTTATGAGTGATAAAAATCATTATAGAAATCAGTCATATGCATGTGGATATTTAAATTGGACTAATAATTCTTGAAATAAAATTGATTAGTTTCTTAATTGGTGACTGAGCCGTTAAGGAGGACAATATATGTTTAGCTCAAAAGGCAAGGGTATCATCTTGTTGACGGTTTCCGTCATTTTAATGCTTGCAGCAAACCGGGCAACTGCTGCTGGGATATCGGAAACTACAACCACCATTCAGCATGTTTATCTTAACGATGAGTTCGTTGGAAGTGTTACGGATGAAACGGAAATCGAAAAGATCGTAGCTGATAAGGTAGAGGCAGCACAGGAAGATTATCCGGAATTTACATTCGATAAAGAGACACAGCTGATGTTTGTACCTGAAGAGGTATTCGATGAAGAGGTAAAAGAGGATCAGACTGTTAAGGGAATTCAAGATCGGTTGAATGTGAAGGCAGAGGCGTATGAAATCGACATAGATAATCAGGCGGTCGCTTATGTTGCGTCAAAGGAAGATGCCGAGGACGTTATGGAGAAAATCACTCTATTATATGTGAATGAAGAGGAATACGCTGAATATGAATCAGGTAAAAAGGAAAGTGAAAAAGATGCAGATCCGTTAAAAGAGCCGGGAAGTAGAATTCTGGACATCGAATTTTCACTACCCGTCACGTTTAAAGAGACAATGGTATATCCAGACGAAATCAAGAGCGTCGATGAAACCCTTTCCATGTTAGAAGAAGGAAAGGAAGGGACGATGATCTATGAGGCTAAGGAAGATGAGGATCTTGAAGCCATTGCCACTAGGCATGATATGGACCTGGATCAACTGCTGGAGCTAAATCCGGGACAGGATGAGGACAAAGGTGTTAAAGAGGGTGAGCGGCTCTATGTGACCCAACGTATGCCCTATGTGAACGTAAGGGTAGAAAGAGAAATATATAAGGAAGAGAGGATTCCTTTTGAAAAGAAAGTGAAGGAGGATGCCGAACTTCCAAAGGGCGAGCTCATTACTGAACAATTAGGGAATGAGGGGATTCTTTCGTTCACCTATAATGTATCCGAAACAAATGGAAAGAAAATCAGTGAAACGATCGCAAAAAAAGAAGTCACGGAAAAGGCCAAAGCAGAAATTACCAGAAAAGGAACCAAGGTCATTCCTTCACAGGGCAGCGGTACATATTCCTGGCCTGCAGATGGGGGCTATATTTCCAGTAAGCAGGGTCAGCGCTGGGGGAAACTGCATAAAGGTATAGATATTGCCCGGCCAACCACCAGGACGATAACGGCAGCAGATCATGGGATAATCGAAAGTGCCGGAAACTCCGGAGGCTATGGAAATAAGATAACGATCAATCATAATAACGGGTATAAGACAGTGTATGCCCATTTGGAATCAATAGATGTACAAACAGGACAAAAGATTGAAAAAGGCATGAAAATTGGCATGATGGGTTCAACGGGGAACTCGACTGGTGTCCACCTCCATTTTGAAATATATAAAAACGGGTCTCTCGTTAATCCTCTAAACTATATAAGCCAGTAATCGATGGAAGTCTTCGAAATTTATTCGAAGACTTCTTTGCTTCATACATAGATGAGAATAATAGGAAAAAGGTGATTTAATGCCTATAAAATGATAAAGTAGAATAGAGACAATTTGCTTTCATTCCGGTGTTCAGCCCCCCTTTTATTGGGTATATATATGTAACTTTGCTTAAAATTAGGTTGCCGGCGTTGTGCAAGCAGAAGGAAAAGTGAATAAGGTCCCGGATAAGGACATGGTTTTTAATAGATTCAGTTCAGTTATTATAAAGGAGATAAGTACATGGATAAAAAGATTCTGGTAGTGGATGACGAAAAGCCAATTGCTGATATATTACAATTCAATCTGAAAAAAGAAGGCTATGAAGTTTTTTGTGCTTATGATGGCAATGAAGCCCTCAAAATGGTAGAAGAACGGCAACCCGATTTGATTTTACTTGATATCATGCTACCGCAGCGCGATGGCATGGAAGTTTGCCGGGAAGTAAGGAAGAAGTATGAAACGCCAATCATCATGTTAACGGCAAAAGATTCAGAGATTGATAAGGTCTTAGGGTTGGAGCTTGGTGCAGACGACTATGTGACAAAGCCATTTAGTACCCGGGAAATAATTGCCCGCGTTAAGGCGAACCTAAGACGTCAGCAAGCTGTTCCGGTTCCTGATCAAGAAAATGAACCGAAGGAAATTACGATAGGAACGCTCACTATCCATCCGGATGCCTATGTAGTATCCAAGCGGGGCGATACGATTGAATTAACGCATCGCGAATTTGAGTTGCTTCATTACTTAGCGAAGCACATCGGTCAGGTCATGACAAGGGAGCACTTATTACAAACCGTGTGGGGCTATGATTATTTTGGTGATGTGCGGACGGTCGATGTAACGGTGAGACGTCTTCGTGAGAAGATTGAAGACAATCCAAGCCATCCTGGCTGGATTGTAACTAGAAGAGGGGTCGGTTATTACCTGCGTAACCCTGAACAGGAGTAGTTTCTATGAAAAAGGTTGGTTTTTTTCGCTCAATTCATTTTAAATTTGTTCTGATTTATGTATTGCTCATTTTCGTAGCTATGCAAATAATCGGGGTATATTTTGTTGGGGAATTGGAAGAAAATCTTGTCGGGAACTTTACGAAATCAATAAAAGGTCACGTTAACCTGCTTACCTACAGTATTGGTGAAGAAATGGAAAAAGAGAGGGGAGAGGAAGATCCGACCCTCGAAGAAGCGATTGATACGATATTGAAAGACCGGGATAATTCATCGAATGATATTTCGGAAGTACGTGTCATCGACACCCGCAGCAGACGCGTGATCGGGACTTCAGCTCCAAGTAACCAGGATATTGTAGGGAAGAAGACAACGGAGGTCCTTATTAAGAATACGCTCATTTATGGAAAAGAAGATAGTGATATATTTCGGGACAAGAAAACAGGCAGGCGGCTCTGGGTCCTTTCGACACCCATTGAAGCAAATGAGGAGGTCATTGGCGCCGTCTATGTAATAGCAGAGATGGAAAATGTCTTTGAGCAGATGGATGAAATCAATAGCATCTTCATGACGGGTACGGCCATCGCCCTAGCCATTACGGCAATCTTGGGGATCCTGCTCGCACGAACGATCACAAGGCCGATGTCCGATATGAGAAAACAGGCCCTGGTGATGGCGAAAGGGAATTTCTCCAGAAAAGTTAGGGTATATGGCGATGATGAAATTGGCCAGCTTGCCGTCACTTTCAATAATTTGACCAAAAAGCTTCAAGAGTCGCAATCAAGCACAGAAGGAGAGCGGCGCAAGCTTTCTTCTGTACTTTCCAATATGACCGATGGCGTAATTTCAACGGACAGGCGCGGTCGGGTGAACTTGATTAATGAACCGGCTGCACAATTATTGGATGTCTCGAGTGAAACCGTCATGAACCAACCGATCATTGAGGTTTTGGGTCTTGAAGAAGAATATAAATTTGAGGATTTACTGGAAGAGCGAGATTCCGTAATCCTTGATTACAGCAAAAAAAATCGGCCTTTCATTTTGAGGGGGAACTTTTCGGTCATTCAAAAGGAAACGGGATTCGTCAATGGATTGATTACTGTTTTGCATGATATAACAGAGCAGGAAAAAATCGAGGGCGAACGCAGGGAGTTTGTTGCCAATGTATCACATGAACTGCGAACTCCGTTAACGACGATGAGAAGTTACCTGGAAGCATTGGCTGAAGGTGCATGGAAGGACGAGGAAATCGCTCCATCCTTTTTAAGTGTGACCCAAAATGAAACGGAGCGAATGATCAGGCTTGTTAATGATCTGTTGCAGCTTTCGAAAATGGACAGTAAAGATTACAGGCTTAAAACGGGCTGGGTCAATTTCAATAAATTCTATGACCACATCATCGATCGTTTTGAAATGACGAAAAATGATGACATCACGTTTAAACGTGATTTGCCGAAGGAAGCCTATTTTGTGGATATTGATGAAGATAAAATCACCCAGGTTCTCTATAATGTAATCTCCAACTCCTTAAAGTACTCACCTGAAGGGGGTCAAGTGACTTTCCGCGTCAGGGCATCCGATGGCTTTATCATTGTGAGCATTACAGATCAAGGAGTGGGTATCCCGAAAAACGTCATTGATAAAATATTCGACCGTTTCTACCGTGTGGATAAAGCAAGGGCCCGTAACTTAGGCGGGACAGGGCTTGGTTTAGCCATTGCAAAAGAGATGGTCGTGGCGCATGGCGGGAAAATATGGGCGGAAAGTGTGGATGGAAAAGGAACTACCGTGTTCTTTACACTTCCTTACGAACAGGAAGAAGAGGATGATTGGTCATGAATTTTGAACGTGCAAAAAGTATCATACTGATTATTTTGGTCGGGACAAGCATTTTTTTGACATGGAGCATTTGGACGTACGAGCCTGAATATGATCAATTTGATCAATCGAATTATATAAAGATTAAAAGCGATGTCCAGATTGTCAGTGATGTCATTAAACCAGTCAGTATCCTTTTCCATGGAAATGGGCAGCATTTCCAGACTTCCAATCCGGCAGAAATGAATGAAATGGAAAAAGAATTTTCGCAATGGCGTTTCAGAGGCTTAAAAGAGGTATCCGTAAAAAGGCTGCAAAGGAAATTTGACGATTTTGTCCATGAAGATGGGTCGATTGAAATCGAATTTTCCGATGATATACCCATCGCTCTTTATAAAACGGTATTGAATATAACGGATAAGGAAGTGCCTGAATTTTCATTTGATCGAATGATCATTAAACAAAAGGATATCAGCGGTAAGGAATCTCCCGTTTATTTTGTTTCCTATGATCATGAGAAGATTTATCAAGGTATAGTCGACACTAAAAAACTAAGGAATTTCATGGATTCATTTTATAAGGGTTCATACGATAAGCACCCTGAATATATGGCCGAAACGATAAACAGCAAAAGGACGCTGTTCGTCCCGGAAAACCCAGTGGAGATCAACAGACTTGAATATTATATTGACGATTTGGATATTGGAAACTTGAAAAATGCGTTATTTAATTATCCGAAGTTCGTACGCCAGGAATCCGTTTCGGTCGGTGAGGAATACACGGATGGAACAAGACTTATGACGGTCAATAAAGAGAATTACTTAATTTCTTATATCAATCCAGCACAAAAGATCAAGCTATTTGGCCGTTCCAGTGACCTTTTGCAAAAAAGCATCGATTTCATCAATGATCATGCCGGCTGGGAAGATAACAATTACCGCTTTGCCTATATGTCGGAGAATGAACAACGAGTGGTATTCCGCTTATTCATAAACGGTTATCCGGCCTTCAATGAATCGGGAATGACAGAAATCGAGCAAATTTGGGGGAAAGAAGAAATTTATAGTTATGACCGCCCATACTTTTCACTTGACTCAGTCCTCCCGTCAAAAGGAGCGGCAGTGATCTTACCAAGCGGAAAAGAAGTATTGAATAAGCTGAAATCGAAAGATAATATCGATTTCAAAAGCGTGGAGGACATCTCGATTGGTTATAGATTGAATAAATCCCTCGATTCCAAACTTGTAACACTAGTTACACTCGATCCCACTTGGTATTATCGTATCGGCGATAAATGGTTTATTGTGCCTTTTGAAGAAGGAGGCGATCAAAGTGGATTGGAATAATACAAAGTCGATTTTCATCATGGTATTCTTCGTTTTGAATATTTTTCTTCTTTATCAATTCCTTGAAAAGATTAATGACTCCCAATTAGAAAGCTTTACGGAGCCCCTTACGGATGAACTTTTGAAAGAAGACGAGATTTCAATAGAAATACCACTTCCAAAACAAAAGTTGAAGGATCAATTCCTGATTGCCCAAAGCAAGAATTTCGAGAAGAAGGATATACAGCACCTGAAAAACCAAAAAGCAAAAATCATCGATGATAAGAAGCTTGTGGGTACATTTAAGATACCAGTTAGCATGAAATCGGAAATTAATGCTGCAGACCTTGATATATTCCTGAAGGAGTATATTTTAAAAGGTAGTGAGTATCATTTTTGGAGCTATGATGAAATCAGCCAGACCATCATCTGCTATCAAGTGGCAGATAAAAAGATGTTTTATAATAATAGTAAGGGGAAGGTCACTTTATATCTGAATAAGAAGGGTGAAATCGTTTCCTATGAACAGATGTATTTGGAGGGAATTGAAAAATTCAATAAACCTAAAGAATTGGTATCTGCTTTAAATGCTATTGGAGAATTGTATCAGAATGGCGATATTGATCCAAAAAGCAAAGTCACGAATGTGCAACTGGGTTTTTATAATTCGCTGCAGACGACATCTGTGTCACATTTACTTGTGCCAACATGGTGGGTGGTCATTGATGATGAAACGGATCTCTTCGTGAATGCCTTTGATGGAGAGGTCATTGAATTGAATACAGAAGAAAAAATACTGGAGTGAGTAAAGATGACAATGCATTTTAGTGTTCTCGCAAGCGGGAGTACAGGAAATGCCCTTTTCGTGGAAACGGGGGATCAATCATTCCTTGTCGATGCCGGCTTAAGCGGTAAAGCCCTGGAAGCATTGTTTCAGGATATTGGCCGTGATATGTCGAAGCTATCCGGTATCCTCGTTACCCATGAACACAGCGACCATATTAAAGGTCTTGGCGTGGTTGCCAGAAAACATAAACTCCCGATATATGCGAATGCAAAAACATGGAATGCCATGGATCGATCAATCGGTGAAATTGCAACAGAACAAAAATTCACATTTGAAATGGAACAGGTCAAAACGTTCGGCAGTCTTGATATAGAATCTTTTGGCGTTTCACATGATGCGGCAGAGCCGATGTTTTATGTCTTTCATCATGAGGATAAGAAACTTGTGGTCATCACCGATACAGGGTACGTAAGTGATCGGATGAAAGGAATCATCTCGAATGCCGATGCTTATGTATTTGAAAGTAACCATGATGTGTCCATGCTGAGGATGGGAAAATATCCATGGAGCATCAAGCGCCGGATTTTAAGTGATGTCGGACATGTTTGTAATGAAGACGCTGCCCTTGCAATGAGTGAAGTGGCCGGTGATAAGACCAAGCGGATTTACTTGGCCCACTTAAGCCTTGATAACAATATGAAGGATCTAGCAAGAATGTCGGTGGAACAGACGTTAAAAACAAAGGGGATCATCGTTGGCGAACAATTTTCCTTATATGATACTGATCCGAAAAGACCAACGGAACTTGTTACGTTATAAATAAAAGGAATGGACGAGGGGTACCTTGTTCATTCCTTTTTTGTTTTTAAAAAATTCGATTCGCAAGTTACGAATCGGATTAAAAGGGGTATCGTTTGGTTAGAACTGTATAAGTAAAAGGAAAATGGCTGTATACCCTAAAAAAAAGCATACATTTTTTTAGAAAAAATTCGGTAATTGAGTATAATTGAGGGAGGATGCCAAACAATAGAATTGCTATAATTCATTCCTAAAATGAGAGGATGGGGCGGTCTTGGGTTATTATGATCAGAATGATGAGAACCAAAATAAACGGAAAAAAGGCCAAATGGGCTATTTCCTAGCAGGCTTGGGGGGCGTCATCATCGGGGCCTTACTTATTTTACTGGGAAGTGGGCTGTTAAATAACGATGATAACGAAATTACAACGGAGAAATCAACGGAGAATGGGCATGCGGAGCAGTCACAGCAAAACCTTACCCTTGATGTAACAAGTGCTGTCACCAATGCTGTTGATAAGGCCAGTGACGCAGTGGTCGGGATAACTAACATTCAGGAAACGAACTTCTGGGGTCAAGGGAGCAAAGCCGGGGACAGTTCGGCAGAAGCCGGCACTGGTTCTGGAGTCGTCTACAAAAAAGATGGGGGCAAAGCTTATATCGTCACGAATAATCACGTCATTGAAGGCGCTAATGAACTGGAAGTGACATTAAGTGATGGAACTAAATTGCCAGCTGAACTGCAAGGTAGTGACCCATGGACAGATTTAGCTGTCATTGTCGTGAATGGTGATAAAATCAAAACCATTGCCGAATTCGGAAAATCCGGCAAATTGAAACCTGGTGAGCCTGTAATTGCCATTGGCAATCCATTAGGCCTCCAATTCTCTGGATCGATCACACAAGGAATCATCTCAGGTTTGGAGCGTACGATAGAGGTGGATATCAATGAGGACGGGCAAGTCGATTGGAATGCGGAGGTCATCCAGACCGATGCGGCGATTAACCCGGGTAACAGCGGGGGGGCACTCGTTAATATGTCAGGGCAGGTCATCGGAATAAATTCGATGAAGATTGCGGAAAATGCAGTGGAAGGAATCGGTCTTTCCATTCCGATCGATTCAGTTATACCAATTATTAACGATATAGAGGAATTTGGTGAAGTGAAACGTGCCTTCTTGGGTGTGAACTTGGCATCTGTAGAAGAGATTTCCCAATACCATCAACAAAATACATTAAAGTTACCAAGGAAAGTTACATCTGGCGTTGCAATAACAGGCGTTCAAAGCAATTCTCCAGCATCCAAAGCAGGATTGAAGGAATTTGACGTCATTGTTGGAATGGATAATGAAAAAATTCATGACGTCGTGGAATTACGAAAATACCTTTACAACGAAAAGAAAATCGGAGATAAAGTTAAAATCATTTATTACCGTGACGGAAAGAAAGAAACTACGGAAGTCAAACTTTCAAGCAGCGAAATTTAAAAGCAAAAAGGACAGGGGGAAAAATGACCCCTGTCCTTTCTATTTCCTTGCGATTTTCTTATTTTTTGTTACGATTACCTGTGGATATATACTTAAATTAAAGATCTCAAGTAACTTGTGGATAATTGGGAATAGAAGCATTGGGAATAATGAGTGGGAAAGGAGATATGAAAGATGAAATTATATTGCTGTCAGGAACACGTGGACATGGCGCTGGATGAAGTGGTATACGAATGTGAAACTTATCCTGTCTTAACACTGGTTCCAGAAGAAAATCAGTTATCAACAACCTGTGAATATTGTCGAAACGTGGCAATATATCTAGTAGGGAACTAGTATTCCCATACAAGATGTGGATAGATTTTGTGGATATGTGGATAACTTTTGTGGATAACATGTTCGTAACCTGTTCTTAACATGTTCTTAACATTTTCCGAAGAATGAAGCGGCGGGTGGGATGGTTTAGATTCGAGCTTTTGGTTGTATGAAAATCAACATAATTCTTCATCGGATCTGAACTAAGTCCGCTCAATTTCTTCAATACACATTAAAAAATAATGAAAGTTACCGTTGCCGCTTTCAGGGGCAGCGGTTTTTATTATAAAAGCATTAAAAATTGGAAAGGATATGCTTGTTTTGCTTATAGGTCACTGTAAGGTATGATAATAGGTAGGCAAATCCAACAATTGATAGTAAAAACATAATGAAAGCTAGAGGATATATATGAAAATAACGATTATTACTGTTGGCAAGCTAAAGGAAAAATACTTAAAGCAAGGAATTGCTGAATATACAAAAAGGTTAAGCGCCTATGCTAATATAGAACTTGTCGAAGTACCGGATGAAAAAGCTCCGGAGAACCTGAGTGCAGCGGACATGGACATTGTTAAGCAAAAGGAGGGTGAACGAATCCTGGCGAAAGTCAGCCCGGACACCTATGTAATTACGCTTGAGATCACTGGAAAACAGCTTACTTCAGAGCAGCTGGCCACTCATTTGGATCAGCTCGCCACCTATGGAAAGAGCAAAATTGCGTTTATTATTGGCGGGTCGCTTGGGCTTGGCACCGAGGTGTTATCAAGAAGTGATTATGCCCTTTCCTTCTCGAAAATGACCTTTCCGCACCAATTAATGAAACTGGTTCTAGTGGAGCAGATATATCGGGCTTTTCGGATAAATAGAAATGAACCATATCATAAATGAACTGAACTGATTCCTGGGGAATTCCCCGTAAGGGTAATGGGATAACATTTTAAATCTTAATGTAATGAAAAGAGGGTAACGAATGAATAAAGAGTCCATTTATGGTTTAACATTCGAACAATTGACAGCGTGGCTTTCGGACCATGGCCATAAAAAATTCAGAGCTTCCCAAGTCTGGGAGTGGCTTTATAGAACACGTGTGACAAGTTTCTCTGAAATGACGGATGTTAATAAAGAGTGCATAAAATTACTTGAAGAGCACTTTGTCATCCAGACTTTGACTGAACACGTCAAGCAAGAATCAGCGGATGGCACGATTAAGTTCTTGTTTAAATTACAGGATGGAAACCTTATCGAAACGGTCATGATGAGACATAAATACGGAATATCGGTTTGTGTCACCACCCAAGTGGGCTGTAATATTGGCTGCAGTTTCTGTGCCAGTGGATTATTGGCCAAAAGCCGTGATTTATCCAGCGGGGAAATAGTGGAACAGATCATGAACGTTCAACTTCATCTGGATAAATTGGAACATGAGGATGTTGTAAGCCATGTTGTTGTAATGGGGATTGGCGAACCGTTCGATAACTTTGAAAATATGTTAGACTTTTTGAAGGTGCTCATGGACCATAAGGGCCTTGCTATAGCGGGCAGGCGCATTACTGTTTCGACGAGCGGTCTTGCCAATAAGATTTATGAATTCACCGATACCCAATTACAGGTGAATCTGGCCATCTCATTGCATGCGCCGAATAATGAGCTCAGGACACAGATCATGAAAATAAACCGAGGTATCCCGATAGAAAAATTGATGAAATCTCTTGATTATTATTTAGAGAAAACGAATAGGAGAATTACGATTGAATATATCCTATTAAAAGATGTCAATGACCACCAAGAAGAAGCCGAGCAACTCGCCACTCTTCTTGAGGACAAAAAACATCGGCTCTATGTCAACCTGATTCCCTATAATCCTGTAGATGAGCATAGTCAATACCAAAGAAGTGAAAAAGAGTCCGTTCTCGCATTTTATGATACGCTGAAAAAGAGAGGCGTAAATTGTAAAATCCGCCAAGAACATGGAACGGATATTGATGCAGCTTGCGGCCAGCTTAGAAGCAAGCAAATCAAGAAAGCTGAAGCCCAGTAATTCACTAAGAGAAAACAACAAAAGAGGCCGCATATTTTGCGGCCTCTTTTTGTTTTATTATTTAGCTATTTCCTTTACCGAGGCGACTTCATACGTTGTAAGCTCGCTGCCTAGAATTGGAGATTCTTTTTTTGCTTCACCGGAACCTGGCTCAGGCCGTTTATGTGCAGCTTTGAATGCATCGCTATTTCTCCAAGCGGTAAAGTTATCAAGGTTTTCCCAGTACATATTAACGCTCAGTTCATCGTGGTCCGACAAATTCTGCGTTAATAATACTTCAACTTTTACGAAGCCTTCCGTAGTATCAAGTGGACCTGGTGCAGTAAATCCTGGGGCCATGACTGCACCCATCCCTTTTTTGACTCTGATTCTATTCGTTACGATTATCATAAATCAGCACTCCTTTTGGACTTCAGTTTAGAAACTACACCCTATTTCGGCTTTTATATCATACATATTTTAGCATATTGAAAGAAGCAGGGTCCATTTTGAATATCTCAGATCATGATATCCTGATGACCATTGTTTTAATGAAGACGAACGTTTCATTATATTGAAATAAGGCAATTGAATTGGGTTATTACAAGGTTTATCGATGCATATCGCGTATAATAGAACCTTGTATAAGGAAATTACGATTATGGAAACAATAAAGCAACATACTAAACAACAAAAGAGGCTGTCATATGAATGAATTGAGTTTTACTGATTATACATTAAGCGATGAAATTGTAAGGGCATTAGAAAGCTTGGGATATCAACGTCCAACAGAAGTACAGCGTGAGGTGATACCAGTGGCGCTGGAAAAGAAGGATCTTGTCGTTAAATCCCAAACGGGAAGTGGCAAGACCGCTTCATTCGGCATACCGATCTGCGAAATGGTCGATTGGGAGGAGAATAAGCCTCAGGCGCTTATTTTAACACCGACACGTGAGTTGGCTGTACAAGTAAAAGAGGATATTACGAATATAGGCAGATTTAAAAGGATAAAGGCAACTGCGGTTTATGGAAAGCATCCTTTCGCACTGCAAAAAGCGGAATTGAAACAAAAGAGCCATGTAGTCGTCGGAACCCCGGGGCGTGTCCTGGATCATATCGAGAAAGGGACATTTGCCTTGGAACGCTTAACTCATTTGGTCATTGATGAAGCTGATGAAATGCTGAATATGGGCTTCATCGAACAAGTGGAAGCCATTATTAAAGAGCTTCCGAAAGATAGAGTAACCATGCTGTTCTCTGCTACGTTACCTGAGAGTATAAAAAAGCTATGCAAGCAATATATGAAAGATCCCTTGGATATTGAAATCAAAGCAAAGGGTGTAACGACGGAGAAAATTGAACATGCTCTTATTGAAGTGAAGGAAGACGATAAGTTTTCCCTGCTTAGAGACGTCACCATCACGGAAAACCCTGATAGCTGCATCATTTTCTGTCGGACGAAGGATAGGGTAGACCAAGTATGTGAACAGCTGCTGGAACTGGAATATCCGTGTGATATGATTCACGGCGGTATGCTTCAGGAAGATCGCCTTGCAGTGATGAATGAATTCAGAAGAGGTGAATTCCGCTATTTGGTTGCGACAGATGTTGCTGCCCGTGGAATTGACATCGACAATATAACCCATGTGATTAACTATGACCTGCCAATGGAAAAAGAAAGTTACGTACATCGAACTGGAAGAACGGGCCGTGCCGGTAAAAAAGGAAAAGCAATTACTTTTGTGACGCCGTACGAAGATAAATTCCTTGCTGAGATTCAAGAATATATCGGTTTTGAAATCCCTAAGATGACTGTTCCTTCAAAAGAGGAAGTCTCCAATAAAAAAGTGGAATTCGAAGCGAAACTGGAAGCTCGTCCAAAAATCAAAAAAGATAAAAGTGAACAGTTGAATAAACAAATCATGAAACTGTATTTTAATGGCGGCAAGAAAAAGAAACTCAGGGCAGTAGATTTTGTCGGAACCATCGCAAAGATTGATGGAGTGAATGCAGAGGATATCGGGATCATTACGATCCAGGACAATGTGTCTTATGTGGAAATATTGAATGAAAAGGGACCGCTTGTCTTGAAAGTGATGAAAAATACGAAAGTAAAAGGGAAACTTTTGAAGGTTTCAGAGGCTTTTAAAAGGTAAGGTGTTGAATGGAAGGAAGCGGGAAGACCGAAATATCGGTCTTCCCGCTTCTTTTTTATATGTTTTTCTTTCCGTCCCCAGTGTTTCAAAACGAATTCGACCTACCCCAAAATAATTTTACCTACCGTGAAGTTTCTTTTTCTGAATTCTGTTTATCCGTCAAAATAGAGTGGTATATGAGGAAGGATGACGCAATTATTTCGAATCAAATAATACATACAACACGATTTAATCTGAATTCTTAGACATGGAGGGGAATGAGTGGGATGACAAAAGCAAATGAAAACGGAAGAATCGATGAGCAAAGTAAGCAGAGACAGCTGGATCAATATCGAGTGGACGATAATGGGAAAAAGATGACGACTAACCAAGGTTTGCGCATTTCTGAGGATGAGCATTCTTTAAAGGCGGGCACACGTGGTCCAACGTTGATGGAGGACTTTCATTTCCGGGAAAAAATGACTCATTTTGACCATGAGCGTATTCCTGAGCGAATTGTCCATGCCCGTGGATCTGGTGCTCATGGATATTTTCAAGTATATGAACCGATGGCCGAATATACAAAGGCCAAGTTTCTTCAAGACCCTTCAGTCAAGACACCGGTATTCGTTCGTTACTCCACGGTGGCAGGTTCCCGTGGATCGGCAGACTCGGTCCGTGATGTAAGGGGATTTTCGACAAAATTTTATACGGAGGAAGGGAACTATGATTTGGTCGGAAATAATATTCCGGTATTTTTTATCCAGGATGCCATTAAGTTCCCTGATTTAATTCATGCGGTTAAACCGGAGCCTCATAACGAAATACCTCAGGCTGCGTCTGCCCACGATACTTTTTGGGACTTCGTCGCCAACAATGAAGAAACGGCTCATATGGTCATGTGGCATCTTTCTGATAGGGCCATACCAAGAAGTTTCCGGATGATGGAAGGGTTTGGTGTCCACACATTCCGTTTTGTAAATGAACAAGGCGTGGCCCATTTCGTTAAATTCCATTGGAAGCCTGTACTGGGAGTTAAATCCCTTGTCTGGGATGAGGCACAGAAAATTGCAGGGAAGAATCCTGACTTTCACCGCCAAGATCTATGGGAAGCGATAGATACCGGAAATTATCCTGAATTTGAATTTGGGGTGCAAATGATTAAAGAGGAAGATGAATTCAAATTCGACTTTGATATCCTTGATCCCACTAAACTATGGCCGGAAGAACAAATCCCGGTGAAAATAATCGGAAAAATGGTTTTGAATCAAAATACGGATAACTTTTTTGCAGAGACAGAACAGATAGCATTCCATCCGGGGCATGTCGTACCGGGTATTGATTTTTCAAATGATCCGCTGCTCCAGGGACGTTTATTCTCATACACCGATACCCAGCTATCCCGATTGGGAGGACCTAATTTCCATGAGCTTCCGATTAATAGGACGGTTGCCCCCGTTCATAATAATCAACGCGATGGCATGCACCGAATGTCTATTAATCCAGGGCAGGTCAGCTACCACAAAAATTCCCTTGCAGACAACTATCCCGAACCTGCTTCAGAAAAAGAAGGCGGCTATGCACATTATCAGGAAAAAGTCGATGGCAGGAAGGTCCGACAACGCAGTGAAAGCTTCAAGGATCATTACAGCCAGGCTAAATTATTTTGGAATAGCATGACGGAAGTGGAGAAGGAGCATATTATTCAGGCTTTCCACTTTGAAGTGGGAAAAGTGAAAAGTAAGGACGTTCAGCAGCAAATCGTCGAGATGTTCAGCAATGTAGATGTCGAGCTGGCTAAAACGATCGCTATTGGAGTGGGCGTGAATCCTCCAGCCAACAAAAGTGAGGTCAAAATGGATTTGGCTTCTCCGGCTTTAAGCCAGGAGCAAATGAAAGTGAACACGGCCGCAACAAGGAAAGTGGCAATCTTGGCTGCAGATGGTTTCAACGGGTCAGAGGTTAATCAAGTCTTGGAATCATTTAAATCAGCAGGGATAACGGCTGAAATCATCAGTCATAATCGTGGATTGATTACAAGTTCTGAAGGACAGCAGGCCGAGGTGAATCAGACATTCTTGACAGCCGATTCGGTACTTTTCGATGCTGTATATGTGGCAGGAGGCCAGAAGAGTGTCGATGCTCTAAAGGCATCCAAGGAACCAATTTACTTTATCGATGAAGCCTACAGTCATTTCAAAGCGATTGGTGCAGGAAAAGAAGGTGCCGAGATCTTATCGAAGGCAGGCATCGTTTCCAATGATCCAGCTTCAGGCATTGTAGCCGTTACGGATAATAATAGTGGTACTGTCTTTATCGAGGCAATTGCCAAGCACCGTCACTGGAATCGCGCTTAATATTGGATGAAAAACCCCCAGACTTTTGGTCGGGGGTTTTTCAATAAAGGCATTTCTATCAAGCTACTTTGCTTTTTCTTCAAAAAGCGATGCAATGCCGACGATCACCTTGGTGGCCAGGATCATATTATCGACGGAAATAAATTCATATTTACCATGGAAGTTCTCCCCGCCCGTAAAGATGTTGGGGGTTGGCAGGCCCATATACGATAATTGAGAACCGTCCGTACCACCGCGTATTGGCGAAATTTTCGGTTTTATATCGAGTTTCTCCATTGCCTCGTGGGCAATATCCACGATTTCCTTCACGGGCTCGATTTTCTCCTTCATGTTGAAGTATTGGTCGTGTAATTCAAGCTGAATACGGTTTTGCCCATATTTTTCTTTTAAATCTTCGATTACTTTTGTTATATATTCCTTGCGTTCAATGAATTTTTGGCGGTCGAAATCCCTGATGATATAAGAAAGCTTGGTCTCTTCCACATCACCGTTAAAAGAAATCAGATGATAAAATCCTTCATAACCTTCCGTATATTCCGGTGCTTCTGCCAATGGGAGTTTATTATGGAATTCCATGGCGATTTTGGCGGAGTTGACCATTTTTCCTTTAGCCGTACCAGGGTGAATATTCGTCCCTTTGATCAGGATTTTGGCAGATGCCGCATTGAAGCTCTCATATTCAAGTTCTCCAAGTGGTCCACCGTCCACGGTGTAGGCAAATTGGGCATCAAAAGCATCTACGTCAAACTTATGGGGTCCCCTGCCGATTTCCTCATCGGGAGTAAAAGCAACCCGGATTTTTCCATGCTTGATTTCCGGATGCTGGATCAAATAATCCATGGCAGTCATGATTTCGGCAATTCCAGCCTTATTATCGGCTCCCAACAGGGTTGTCCCATCCGTTGTAATCAAGGTATGCCCTATATAGTTCTTAAGCGAAGGAAAATCATCAGGTGAAAGAACGACATCCAATTTTTCATGTAAAGTAAGATTGTTGCCATCATAGTTGTCAACGACTTGCGGTTTTACATCTTTTCCAGTGAAATCCGTTGCTGTATCGACATGGGCCAAGAAACCGATTGTCGGGACATCCTTACTTGAATTGGCTGGCAAGGTTGCCATGACATATCCGTTCTGATCAATTGTCACTTCCTTCATCCCAATGGATTGAAGTTCCTTGACCAATGCATTTGCCAAGGTCAACTGTCCGGGTGTAGAGGGGCATGATGGATTTTCTTCATTCGATTGGGTATCCACTTTCACATAAGAGGTGAATCTTTCAATGATTTCATTTTTCACTTTTCCTTCAACTCCTTTTTCCCTTATCTTACCATGATTGAACGAAATGGAAAAATTATCTTTACCTATGTGAGACATACAGACTTATTTTCCAAATCTTCAACGGTGGTGTCCTCAGCAAAGAACAGCATATCCGAAATGGCATGCCGTTCTTTGCTTTCCTTTTTAAAGTGGATTATTCAAGGCCCATACCGATACGCTTTTCCCATGAACGGGGAAGGTCGCGAAACCATCTTCTTCAATGATGATGTGGTCATCTCTATGACAAGTTAAATCACTCCAGATTTCACCAGCACGATGTTCACCGACGAACATCCTTTTTTCACTGTTGTGATCTCCATTCGAGATTATGACGGCGCACCCCGAGCCATTCAGCTCTTCAACTCCGTGCCGGACCCAGCCTATCGTATTTGGATCATCAAAGTAGTCCGTCTGTTCTCCGTAAGCTTTTTCATATCTAGCATATAATAGGCGATCTAGAATGTCCTTTTTCCCAGGCACCGGAGAAGGCCCGCCGATTCCATAATAGTCCCCGTAAAAGACACATGGATAACCGCAAAGTCTAAGCAAGGTAAGTGCATATGCTGATGGTTTGAACCAGTCCTTTACCCAAGATTCCAGTGATTCATGAGGCTGGGAGTCATGGTTGTCGACAAAAGTGACGGCCTGTGCCGGATTGGTTTGGACGAGGGTATCATTAAAGATGGTTGAGAGGTCGAAGTCAGTTCCTGCGTTTGAGGCCTCATGAAATTTATAATGCAGGGAAACATCGAACAAGTTGAGGTCATGATTGGTTTGCTCTAAGTATGTTTGACAAGCTTTAACATCAGCCTTCCAAAATTCGCCGACCATGAAGAAATGTTCCTTTGTATAAGGGATGAGATCTTGGAGAAATTCATTGATGAATTCATAATCGATATGTTTAACGGCGTCCAAACGAAAACCATCACACTTTAACGTATCAACCATCCATTTTCCCCAGCTAATCATTTCCTGACGAACTTCCGGCAGGCTGTAATCGATGTTGGCAAACATTAAATAATCATAGTTTCCAAATTCATCGATGACATGCTGATTCCAGTGCTTGTTTTCGCCTGTGATTCGATATACACCCATTTTGTCGTTTTCGGCATCATAGTCTGTACCATTAAAATGAGTATGGTTCCACTTAAAATCAGAGTATTTATTTTTACGGCCTGGAAAATCGAATTTTGTCCAGCCTTCCATTTCAAATGGTTCTGAGATATCTTCCATACGGTTTTCTGGATTGACTTCAATCACTTCAAATTTTTCGGTTCCATCGGCTCCTGCTTTATGGTTCATGACTAAATCGATATAAACGCAAAGCCCGTAGTTATGACAGGTGGCTATTGCTTGCAGCAATTCATCTTTGGTCCCGTATTTGGTACGAACTGTACCTTTTTGGTCAAATTCCCCCAAATCGTATCCGTCGTATATTCCATATCCATTATCCCCAACTGATTGCCCTTTCGTAACTGGCGGAAGCCAAACGCAGTCAATTCCTATATCTTTCAACTTGGAGGCTGCAAATTTCAATCTCTCCCAATGAGAACCATCTGCTTCAAGATGCCACTCAAAAAATTGCATCATCGTATGATTTCTTTTCATCCGTTTCCCCCCTGACACCGACCCGTTTTTAACAAAAGTGAAACTGTACGATCGGATAAAGTAATAATGAAAATCTTTACCCCCTAAATTCAATTGATAAACAAGTGAATAACCCTCTTGATTGAGGGTCATTTACCTCTCTATTTTACTATTTTATACCAAATAAGGGTATTTTATATTGATTAGCAGCTAAAAATTAATCAAATGTGAAGGAATAACCCGGAAGAGGCCATACGCCAATTCAATAAAAAAGGTATCCCGAATATTTTGGGATACCTCAGACTATAGAGAATTCGAAGAAAAGCAGTTTGCCTACCGTTTTCTTTAAAGGCTATTTCTCATACTTTGTTGCTATTTACCAAGTAAAGCGGTGTGGTTGATTTCCCCTCCAGATGCTCGCTTTCCGCCGGGCGGGCGGTGGGCATCCTCGGCGTAAACGCCCTGAACTTATCCCTGTGATAGAATCCCCCTGTTTTTTGCCTCAGGATTTTATTGTCAAAGTTATCGAAATGAACACTATGAATTAAATATTTCCATCTAGCCCATGGGGATCAAGCCTCATGAAGTTTTGCAGATTATCCGCTTTGGTGATTGCAAGTTTGTGTTCCCGCCTTCCTTTTAAACCGTTCATTGTCGTTCCACCTTTTCCATGATCTTTGACTGCGTTCAGCTTATAAACAGACTCTTAATAAAACCTTAAAAACATTTTTTATATTCAATAGATAAATAGAGAACAGGCCCCAGTTTTAACCTTTTCTTAATTTTATTGGAATTTAATAGCAGAAAAATGAGTGAATTTACTCATTGAGAATAATTATCATTATCAGTAAAATGAATTCCATGATAATGATAATTATTCTCAATTAATTCAATGCATGGAGGTTCACTATGGTAACGAACACGCTTACGAAAAATGATCAACTATTGGAGCAACAAAATACAAGGGAATCAAATGCCCGATCATATCCTAGAAGATTACCCATGGCGATTGATCAAGCGGAGGGAATTTACTTAACAGACATGGATGGAAAACGATATATTGATTTTCTTGCGGGGGCTGGAACATTAGCGCTTGGGCACAATCATCCGGCAGTGCTGGAGGCAATGGAAAAAATTCTTAAGGACAAGCGTCCTTTGCATACATTGGACTTTACGACGCCGATCAAAGAGCGGTTCGTCGATGAAATTTTTGAATGCCTGCCTGAGGAATTCAGGAGAAATGCAAAAATTCAATTCTGTGGTCCTACTGGAGGAGACGCCATTGAGGCGGCACTTAAACTGGTAAAAACAGCGACAGGCAATAGAAGCATTTTATCCTTCCAAGGTGCTTACCACGGGGCAACGCATGCAACCATGTCAATCAGCGGCAATACAAAACCAAAGGAAAAAATACAAGGGTTAATTCCAGACGTACAATTCCTGCCGTATCCTTATCAATATCGCTGTCCCTTTGGAATAGGCGGAGAAGAAAGCCATAAAATCAGCAGCCAGTATATCGAAAATCTATTGAACGATCCTGAGTCCGGATTATTGCCGCCTGCAGGAATGATTTTAGAGGCAGTACAAGGCGAGGGAGGCTCCATTCCAGCTCCAATTCCATGGCTTAAGGAAATCAGGAGAATAACAAAAGAGAAGGGCATTCCGCTAATTATCGACGAAGTTCAATCAGGCATCGGCCGTACAGGGAAAATGTTTGCCTTTGAACATGCAGGAATCATTCCGGATGTTCTTGTACTATCCAAAGCAATAGGCGGGAGTCTTCCATTATCGGTGGTGATTTATAACAAAGGGCTTGACCTATGGTCACCAGGTGCACATATCGGTACGTTCCGCGGAAATCAAATGGCAATGGCGGCAGGAACAGCTACTTTAAAATACATGAAAGAGACGAATCTTGTGGAGCATGCCGCTAAAATGGGAGAAATCTTAAAGGATATTCTTAAAGATTTGCAAAAAGATATTAAGCAGATCGGTGATGTCAGGGGCCGGGGATTAATGGTCGGTGTGGAAATGATCAATCCTGAAGAACCGCAAAATGCGAATGGAAGCCATCCTGCTGATTCGCCACTTGCCAGTGCCATTCAACAGGAATGTTTTCAAAGAGGGTTGATACTGGAAGTTGGCGGCAGACATGGAAGTGTAGTGAGGTTCTTGCCTCCGTTGATCGTAACGGAATCGCAGCTTCGCGAAGCCACAGCAATTTTTGAACAAGCTGTTCGTGCAGCTGTTGCAAGAGGGTGAATGATCAATGATCGAAATGATAAATAAAACGGATTTTGCTTATTCTCGATTGTTCTTGAATAACGAAGAAGGTTTCAATAACTATAGCCAGTCATTAAAAGTCATTGAAAAAAAGCTGACGGACTTTTTAAAAGGGAATGATTTACCATACTCCGGGAAAAAACCGCATGAAATCGAAGCAAGATTAAATGAGCTGTCCCTTGCTTCTCTAAAGGGGAAGACAATGGAAGCGGTAGCGGATGAGCTGGCAGAGTTTGTTATTAACGACAGCATCAATGTACACAGCCCCACTTGTATCGGACATTTGCATTGCCCGACATTAATACCTGCCGTGGCTGCCGAAATGATTATAGGTACGTTGAATCAATCCATGGATTCATGGGATCAAAGCTCGGCGGCAACTTTCGTTGAAGAGCGTTTAATAGATTGGCTGTGCAGCCAGGTGGGGTTGCCTGAACAAGCGGATGGGATTTTCACAAGCGGTGGAACCCAATCTAATTATATGGGACTGCTATTGGCGAGGGACGCTTATTGTAAGCGTTTCTGGGGTGTGGATGTTCAGCAGCAAGGTTTGCCAGTCGAGGCAAAAAAATTGCGGATCTTATGCTCCGAGGCTGCCCACTTTACGGTCCGTAAATCAGCGGCACAGCTGGGGCTTGGTGAACAGGCTGTAGTCACGATTAAAACGGATTCAAATCACCGTCTGCCCATAGATGAATTAAATCATCAAATGTCGATTTTAGTGGAACAGGGTTTACTGCCATTTGCCATCGTTGCAACTTGTGGAACAACGGATTTCGGTTCAATCGATCCATTACACGAATTGTCCGAAGCGGCAAGGAAGAATGGGATATGGCTGCATGTGGACGCCGCATATGGAGGCGCGATGATTTTAAGTAAGGATTACAAAGAGTTAATCAGCGGAATGGAACGGGCCGACTCGATTACGGTTGATTTTCACAAATTATTCTATCAACCCATCAGTTGTGGTGCTTTTCTTGTCTCTGACAGCAGCTCATTTCAATATATCCAGCATCACGCCGATTACCTGAATCCTCAGGAAGATGAAGCCGAGGGCATGGTTCACTTAGTCAATAAATCGGTTCAAACGACGAGAAGGTTCGACGCATTGAAACTCTGGATGTCATTGAAGGTCGCTGGACTGGATACCTTTGCGGAAATGATCGACTATACTTGTCATCTTGCACGTGAAGTGGCAGCGAAGATCGATAAGCAGGAAGGGTTCACAGTATTAAATAAGGAACCTGAATTGAATGCGGTTGTATTCCGTTATAATCCCGAGGGAGAAAGTGATCAGTTAGTAAATCTATTAAATAAACAGATTCAGCAAGAATTACTGAAAAGCGGACGGGCGTTTTTAGCAAAAACGCGTTTTGACGGACAGGTATATTTAAAAATGACACTATTGAATCCAATGACAAGCCTTGAACACATAGAAGGAATTTTAGACGAAATCCGAGTATTAGGTGAAATGTTCAAGATAATGGAGGAATGAAGATGAATGGTAAGCAAATAGCTGAAAGGGCGACAATGCAAAGCTTTCTGAATTGTTATTTCCGGGAAACCGGAAATTACAGTTTAGAAGAAACGAAAAACTGGCCGAATTTGGAAGGGGCCATTCCGGATTCATTAGTAGTCAGTAAGCTCATGTCCCAAGATATTGCCTTGCTTGTTCCGCTTAAATATTGGTCGGAAACGGGGCGTCATATTTTCAACTTCCCGATTTACTATCAGACGGCATCCAAGCAAGTACATGAATTAGATTACGTGACAATGGTCACGATCGTTTCTAAAGAATTATTGAATGAGCAGGGCCGGACCGATAGTGAAGATGAATTGATGCTGCGTGTCATCCTAAGCAGCCAAAATATTCAACGGTATGTTGAAGCAAGGACGGAAGACATTGATGCACTTCAAAGCCCTGATTTCACCTACATCGAAGCAGAGCAGTCACTTTTATTCGGGCACCTGTTCCACCCGACGCCGAAAAGCAAGCAGGGCATTTCAGAAAAGGAAGAATGGATCTATTCACCCGAATTAAAAGGGGAGTTTCAGCTGCACTACTTCCTGGCAGAACCTTCGATTGTCATCCAGGATTCAAGTGAAGTCCGATCGGCAAGTGAGATCATTAAACAGGAATTAGCCGGTGACTTGGAGATTTCCAGTGAATTCAGAGGCACGTATTGCCAAAAGGAAAGCAAATTTATCATCATCCCGGCACATCCGTTCCAGGCAAAAGTGCTTATCGAAAAAGAAGAGGTCAAGAGGCTGATCGAGCAAGGGACACTAGTTTATGCTGGACCGCTTGGGAAAAAATTCACGGCCACCTCTTCCTTTAGAACGGTATATAATGCCACATCAAGATATATGTACAAATTTTCCGTTCCGGTTAAAATCACGAATTCCTTACGTGCAAATCTGCAAAAAGAATTAGATCGCGGTGTGGAAATTGCTAAATTAATAGATTCTAAAGTGGGCGACGATCTAAAAGAACGGCATCCCTCCTTCCGTATCATCAAGGACCCGGCTTACCTAACGATCAAAACAACCGAGCAAGAATCGGGATTCGATGTCGATATCCGGGAAAACCCTTTTTATGAAAACGATAAACAAGCAAGCCTGATTGCCGGCTTATGCCAGGATAATGCCTATGGTGCACCATCAAGGCTTGGAGCGATCATCCGCAAATTATCAGCTGAAGAAAACCGCAGTACCGAAGAAGTAAGTAAGGATTGGTTCAAAACCTATCTGTCAATGACATTAAAACCGATGCTTTGGCTTTTTGAAGAGTATGGGATTGTTTTGGAAGCCCATCAACAAAACTCCATCATTCAACTTCACGATGGTTATCCAGCCACTTTTTATTATCGTGATAATCAAGGGTATTACTATTGTGAGTCCAAAGTGGACAGGCTGCTGAAGATCTTGCCTGAACTAAGTGAAAAAAGCTTCACGATTTGTTCTGATGAAGTCGCTGAAGAAAGACTGCAATACTATTTCTTTTTTAATCACTTATTAGGCTTAATCAATAATTTTGGTACGGAAGGATTAGTATCAGAGAACAAACTGTTACAGCTCGTTCAGGAACAACTGGAAACATGCAGCAGGGAAAGCGAAGATGAAGGGATGAAACGAGTTGTTTCAAAGTTGCTTCATGCCCGGGAATCATCGTGTAAGGCTAATTTACTGACACGATTCCATGATATGGATGAGCTTGTTGGTTCACTTGAGACACAATCCGTTTATACAACGATTGATAATCCGTTCGCGCAGGGGGTTATGGCCGTCCATGAAAAATAGTTATGAAGAAATGCTGAAGGGCCGTAATCAACAGCTTTCATTTGTCAAAGTTGAATTTGAGAGGGATTTGGATATATTGCATAAATGGATGCATGAAGGTCATGTGATACCCTACTGGAATTTGAATTTCACAAAAGAAAAATTCGCCGTTCATTTAAAAAAGGCATTGGCTGATACACATCAAACACTCTATTTAGGCTGTCTGGACTCCATTCCCATGAGCTATTGGGAATCGTATTGGGTAAAAGGCGATATCATCGAAGATTATTATGAATCCGAAGAGGGAGATCAAGGCATACATTTACTCATAGGTGATCCGGAATATCTAGGAAAAGGACTGGCTTTGCCATTTTTACGTGCAATGGTGAAATACCAATTGCTTTCTGCGAAAACAAAAAAAGTGATGGCTGAACCGGATATTCGAAATGCAAAGATGATTTACTTATTTGAAAAGTGCGGGTTTACCCCAATTAAAGAAATTGAGCTCCCTGATAAAACAGCATTACTTATGTCATGTACACGGGAGAATTTCGAGAGGAAGTGGAAGTATGGAGAAGCAACAATCTATTTATGACCTGGTAGGGATTGGGATAGGTCCCTTTAACCTTGGACTTGCGGCCCTTTTGGAGAAAACCCCGGAGCTGAATGCCGTCTTTTTTGAGAAAAAGCGGGAATTTAATTGGCATGAAGGAATGCTGTTGGAAGGGACAACTCTGCAGGTACCTTTCTTTGCCGATCTAGTCAGCATGGCAGATGTGACAAGCCCATATAGTTACCTGAATTATTTACAGCAGCATGATCGGCTTTATCATTTCTACTTTCTTGAAAAATTCTTGATTCCACGAAAAGAATATAACGAATATTGCCGCTGGACTGCCGATCAACTTGATAGCTGCCGTTTCGGAAAAGCGGTGGAGGCAGTTGAATATATAGGGGATCAAGGTAAACCCTGCTATCAAATCAGTGTAAGGGATGCACAAACACAAAAGATCGAAGTCTATTATAGCCGTCATGTAGTCATGGGAATTGGCAGCGCCCCGACTGTTCCATCGGCCTTTCATCCATATATGGGAGAGAGCATCCTGCATTCGGCCGATTATTTACGGAATAAAGCAAATGTCTTAAAGAAAAAATCCATAACGGTTGTCGGGTCTGGACAGAGTGCAGCAGAGGTCTTTCTGGATCTGCTTAATGAGCAGGGGGAAAATGGCTACCAGCTAAACTGGTATACAAGATCCAAGGGGTTTTTCCCTATGGAATATTCAAAACTCGGTTTGGAATACTTCACTCCGGATTACCTGGATTTCTTTTATCGGCTGCCACAGGAAAAGAAGGATGAAATCCTGCCGAAACAGGATTTATTGTATAAAGGGATCAGTGCTACGACAATTGCAGCAATTTTTGACAAAATGTATGAAAAATCGATTGGAAATGCCGAACTTTCCATTGAACTTCGGGCCATGACGGAAGTTGCAGCCGTTACCCCCGCCGAAAATGGCTGGAGTTTGAAATGCCGACAGTGGGTAGAAGATAGCGAATTTGATGTGGACACAGAGGCGATCGTTTTTGGAACGGGCTATAAATCAGCCCTTCCGGCATTCCTTGAAACCTTGGAGGACCATTTAGTCCGCGATGATTTAGGGCGTCTTGCAATAACGAAAGACTATCGGGTAGGAACGGACATCCCTACACCGAATCACCTCTTCATTCAAAATGGCGAGATACATACACATGGTGTGGGTGCTCCGGATCTAGGCTTGGGAGCATTCCGAAATTCGATTATCATCAATCAATTGGCAGGTAAAGAAGTTTATCCATCCGAGCCAAAGGGTGCATTTCAGTCATTCCGTGTAAAAACACCTGTCATGGCTTACTAAGAGAAGGGAAGGGGAGAATGATATGCAGTTCATAAAAGAGGTGGAACAGGCGGTTTCAGAAAACAATTGGTCGATAGTAAACCAAAACCTGCTGGCCAAGATGATTTCTGAGTATATGTATGAAGATATGATCCATCCAGCAATTCTGAACGAAAATGCAACGGGAAACCTATATGAGTTAAAAATAAATGAGGGGAAATCTTATCAATTTTTGGCATTGCCCCGTCTTTTTGACAGCTATGAAGTACAGGCCGAGTCGATCCAGGTATGTGAAAAGGAAGGCTTTACACAGGCCAATGATGCCATTCAATTCATTTTAGACATCCAGCCATTAATTGGGATGACTGCAGAAACTACAGGACATTTAATCAAGGAATTCCATCATACGCTGCTTGCGGATCTTCAATTGCTATCCAAACCTGAACAAGATGCAGATGGTTTAGTCGAACTGGATTATGCATTACTTGAAGGAGAAATGAGCGGTCACCCTTGGATTGCTTATAACAAGGGAAGAATCGGTTTCGGTTATGATGATTATTTGAAGTTCGCTCCAGAAAACCAGAAGGAAGTTCAGTTATCTTGGATTGCCGTCCATCAAACGAGGGGGGAGTTCAATTCAGTCGAAACGTTATCCTATAAGCAATTGATGGAGAATGAACTGGATGGGGAAACCCAAAAATCTTTTGCAAAGATATTGACGGAAAAAGGGCTGAACGCAGAAAACTATTACTATCTCCCAGTCCATGAATGGCAGTGGAAGAATGTAATCATCCAGAACTTTACGGATGACTTGGCCAAAGGGCTGATCGTAGCTTTGGGAAATGGCCCTGATAAGTATCTGCCGCAACAATCCATCCGGACATTCGTTAATGTATCGAATAAGGATAAACACCACGTCAAGCTGCCGATGAGCATTTTAAATACGCTGGTCTACCGAGGATTGCCAGCTGAACGCACGGTCATTGCCCCAAAAATCACAACGTATATAAAGAACATTTATCAAAATGATTCATTCTTGAAAGAACAATGCAAAGTAGTGCTTCCTGGTGAAGTGGCCAGTTTAAATGTTGATCACCCGTATTATTCCAAACTAGAGAATGTACCCTATCAATATTTAGAGATGCTGGGTGGTATTTGGAGAGAAAGCATATACAGTTATATGGAAGACGGTGAAAAGCCCATTACGCTTGCGTCCCTTTTACATGTGGACAGCAAAGGGAAACCATATGTAGAAAGCCTCATTGAAAAATCGGGATTGACTGCAGATGCCTGGACAGCTCAATTGTTCGACGTCATTCTATCACCATTGCTACATTTTATTTATCAATATGGATTGGTCTTCTCGCCGCATGGTCAAAATACCATTTTAGTTTTGAAGGATTACAAGCCTCACCGTTTGGCCATCAAGGATTTTGTGGATGATGTGAACGTCAGTGATCAGCCGCTTCCTGAATTAAGCAAGCTTCCTAATGATTTAAGGAAAGTACTAAGAAGTGAGACTCCCGAGGGGCTGGTTCAATTCATTTTCACGGGACTATTCATCTGTCATTTCCGATACTTGTCAACACTCCTGATGAAGAGGTCCCTTTTGGATGAGAATGCTTTTTGGGAAGGCGTAGCTCAAACAATCCTTACGCATCAGAAAAAATTCCCTAAGTTACAGGATCGTTTCGATACATTCAATTTCTTTGCGCCAAAATTGACGAAACTCTGCCTGAATAGAAATCGGATGCTTCAATATGGATATAGCGATGGTGAAGACCGTCCGCATGCATCTGAATTCGGGCATGTGAATAATGCCCTTTATGAAAAGTTACCTGCAAAAACGCTATAAAGTTAAACTGGCTCAGACTTTTGGGCCAGTTTTCTTTTGGCTTTTACCAATTGACCGTTGATTTCCGCTCCAGGAACTCGCTTTCCGCGGGCGGTCAGCCCCCGGCTTGCGCCTGCGGTGTCTCCCCTAGACGCGCTTTTCCCGCAGGAGTCTCGTACACCTGTTCCAATCAACTTTGTTATAAAGTTTATAAAGCGGGAATGGTTAATAAATATACGCATAAATAAGATTATGTTATCCTATTTGGTTCGAATTACCTAAAAATTATCTTTGGAATAGGGCTTGCCGTTCATATAATTTGGTGATAAGCTATGTGTAAACGGTTACACAAAATTATTGAGGGTGATATATTGGCAACTATTCGGGATGTGGCAAAGGAAGCTGGGGTTTCTGTGGCAACGGTTTCCAGAGTTATGAATGGCAGTGGTTATGCACATGAGGACACAAAAAAGGTGGTCATGGCGGCTGTTGAAAAATTAAATTATAAACCGAATGAAGTGGCAAGATCCCTCTACAAACGTAAATCCAAATTGGTTGGATTGATTTTACCGGACATTACGAATCCCTTCTTCCCAGAAATGGCAAGAGGTGTCGAGGATTATCTGCAGCAATTTGGATATCGGTTAATTTTTGGAAATAGTGATGAAAAGAGAGATAAAGAAATAGAATATATTGACACTTTTCTGCAAAATAATGTAGTGGGCATGATTGCTTCCACTAGTGTAGAAGCCAATGAAAATTTCGATAATCTGGATATTCCAGTAGTCCTTCTCGACCGTACGGGAGAGAAATTACCAGCTGTTTATTCCGATCAAAAAACAGGCGGTAAACTGGCGGCACGCGTATTGCTGGATAGAGGCAGTACGAATATCGTCCTCATTAGGGGGCCAGTCGAAATAAAGCCTGTATATGAACGGTACATGGCAGCACTGGAGGAATTGAAACAAGCAAAAGTGAACGTGCAAGTCATAGATTCATCCCTAACACTTCAGGGCGGCCAAACTTGCGTGAAGCAGCTGTTCGAGAAATATCCGGAAACGGATGGAATCATTGCTTGTAATGATATTGTTGCAGCTGCCGCACTTCAAGAGATTTTAAAACGGGGAATACGAATACCGGAAGACATACAATTGATCGGCTATGATGATATCTCCTTCACGGCGTTATTGCACCCACCGTTATCGACAATTCGGCAGCCAGCCTATGAGATGGGGGCACAAGCGGCAGAAATGCTAATTAAAAAGATCGATCAAGAAAAAATGGAAGTAACACATAAAAAGCTCCCTGTTTCTTTTGTGGAGAGACAAACAACGAGAAGGAAGGCGGAGAAGACATGATTAGAATTACAGTAGTGGGAAGTTCTTCAATGGATTTAGTGGTGACATCGACTAAGAGGCCAATGGCCGGGGAAACGGTTTTAGGAGAGTCATTTATCACGGTCCCTGGAGGAAAGGGGGCCAATCAGGCTGTTGCAGCCGCACGTCTTGGTGCAGAAGTGTCAATGGTTGGATGTGTAGGGGATGATGTCTATGGAGAGATCATCTTAGAAAACCTGAAAAAAAATCATGTAAATACGGAGTATGTGGAACCGGTTACAGGTTCCGCTTCCGGGACAGCACACATTACCCTTTCGGAAGGGGATAACAGCATTATTGTTGTTAAAGGTGCGAATGATTTCATTACTCCCGAATATGTACAAAAGGCGAAAAAGGTGATAGAGGAATCGGATATCGTGATGGTCCAGCAGGAAATACCAGAGGAAACCGTGGAATATCTGGCTGAAATGTGCAACACGCTTCAAAAGAGATTACTATTGAACCCAGCTCCCGCCCGCAAGCTAAGCGAGGCTGTCATTCAACAGGCGTCATTCCTTACTCCGAATGAGCATGAATTCGAGATTCTATTCAATGGGAGAGATAGAACGAAAGTCTTGACCGAGTATCCAAATAAATTATTCATTACCGAAGGAAAAAATGGTGTCCGTTATTTTGACGGACATGAAGAAAAGGTTGTTCCAAGCTTTGAAGTCGAAGCGGTGGATACAACAGGTGCAGGGGATACATTCAATGCTGCCTTTGCCGTGGCGGTTGCAGAAGGAAAAAGTTTTGACGAATGTTTGTCATTCGCGAACCGGGCAGCCTCCATTTCCGTGACGAAGTTAGGCGCTCAAGGTGGAATGCCGCAAAGGTTAGAGGTCGAGAGGGGCTTTGAAGCATGAAACGTCAAGGAATCATCAACAGTTCAATAGCCAAGGTCCTGGTTGACCTTGGTCATACCGATTATATTGTCGTAGGTGATGCCGGGCTGCCGGTGCCACCAGGAGTTTGCAAGATAGACTTAGCATTGACGCCTGGAACACCATCATTTCAAGATGTCGTCCGGGCGGTTCACGAAGATATGGTTGTTGAAAAAGTTATCGCTGCCACAGAAGTGAAGGTTAAAAACCCGGAACAGCATCAATACATGGAGCAGCAATTCGGAGCAGCGATTGAATATGTTTCCCATGAGGATTTTAAAAGGCTGACAAGTAACGCGAAAGCAATAATCCGGACCGGGGAGACGACGCCATATTCAAATTGCATATTGCAGTCTGGAGTATTCTTTTAAAGAAATGAGATGATGAGCATGCAAATCGAAATGCACAATATTTATAAAGCATTTGGTCAAAACAAGGTATTGGAAGGTGTTCATTTTTCTTTAGAGGCTGGGGAAGTACATGCACTAATGGGGGAAAATGGAGCGGGGAAATCAACCTTGATGAACATTTTGACCGGGCTGCACAAACAAGATCAAGGAACGATTGAGATTAACGGTAAAGAAACCTCATTCAAGGATTCAAAGGAAGCGGAAGAGGCGGGAATGGCCTTTATCCGTCAGGAATTGAATATTTGGCCGGAAATGACTGTGCTGGAGAATCTATTTATCGGCAGGGAAATGGTGAATGCCTTCGGTGTCCTGAAGGAGAAACAAATGAAAGCGCGTGCAAACGAGATTTTTAAAACACTTAATATTTCCCTTCCTTTTGATAAGGAAGCTGGACTTTGTTCTGTCGGGGAACAGCAAATGATTGAAATTGCCAAGGCGCTCATGACGGATGCCGAAGTCATCATCATGGACGAGCCCACAGCCGCTTTAACTGATAGAGAAATAGAGAAGCTCTTTGAAGTGATGAAGGGACTTACCAAAAAGGGAGTATCGCTTGTTTATATTTCTCACCGAATGGAAGAAATATTCGCCATTTGTGACAGGATCACCGTAATGCGTGACGGTAAAACAGTCGATACGAAAAGAATTGCAGATACAAATTTCGATGAAGTCGTTCAGAAAATGGTCGGGCGGGAGCTGGAGGATCGGTTTCCTCATCGTGAAGCGAATGCTGGCGACATAGTCCTTGATGTAAAAGGTTTAACTAAAAAGGGGCTTTTTGAAGATATCCATTTCTCGGTTCGGCAAGGTGAGATTGTCGGTGTAGCCGGATTAATGGGAGCAGGCAGAACAGAAATAATGCGCGCCCTATTTGGTGTCGATCAAATAGACAGTGGTGAAATTACCATTGAAGGCAAAAAAGTTTCCATACGGAAACCAACTGATGCAGTTCGGCACGGCCTGGCTTTCATTACGGAAAATCGTAAAGAAGAGGGGTTGATTCTGGACTTTTCTGTAAGGGAAAATATCGGCTTGCCGAATCTCAAGAGTTTTGCTCCTGGCGGAATCGTAAAAACGGAAGATGAGATGAACTTTGCCGAAATGATGATTAAGCGACTTCATGTGAAGACATCTTCTGCCGAAACGGTCATCGGCAATCTATCCGGAGGAAATCAACAGAAGGTGGTAATAGCCAAGTGGATCGGCACTTCCCCTAAAGTTTTAATCATGGATGAACCGACCCGGGGCATAGATGTTGGTGCGAAACGTGAAATTTATGAATTGATGAATGAATTGACGGAGCGGGGCATAGCCATCATCATGGTTTCGTCAGAACTACCCGAAATCATTGGAATGAGTGATAGAATCCTTGTGGTTCACGAAGGTGAAATTGCTGGGGAATTGTTAAAGCATGAAGCGACACAAGAAAAAATTATGGCATTGGCGACAGGAGGGAACTAGGATGAAACTTGAGGCTACAGGGAAAAGCGGGATCTGGCAGAAATTTGGTCCGTTACTCGCCCTGGTACTTTTATTTATCGTAATAACCGTTTTAAATCCATCATTCATGGAACCGAATAATATTTTGAATTTATTGCGTCAAACCTCCATCAATGCACTTATTGCATTTGGAATGACATTTATCATATTGACAGGTGGCATCGACTTGTCCGTCGGTTCCATTTTAGCTCTATCCAGCGCACTTATGGCTGGTATGATGGTCTCGGGATTAGATCCGATTTTAGCTATACTAGTAGGGATTCTACTAGGTGCAATAATGGGTGTAATCAATGGGATTCTCGTTTCAAAGGGGAAAATGGCCCCTTTCATCGTGACACTGGCAACCATGACGATTTTCCGGGGATTAACGCTTGTGTATACAGATGGAAAGCCGATTACTGGAATCGGCGATTCTGAAATGTTCCAGATGCTTGGGAGAGGTTACTTCCTGGGACTGCCAGTACCGGCCGTGGTGATGGTCATCGCTTTCTTGATCCTATGGTTCCTGCTTCATAAAACATCCTTTGGCCGTAAAACATATGCCATTGGGGGAAATGAAAAGGCTTCCCGTATTTCAGGGATTAAAGTTGACCGAGTCAAGGTGGCCATATATGGTCTGGCCGGTACGATGGCGGCAATCGCTGGTGCCATTTTAACATCCCGTCTTAATTCGGCACAGCCGACTGCAGGCCAATCCTATGAAATGGATGCCATTGCAGCCGTGGTGCTAGGCGGAACGAGCCTTTCAGGCGGTAAAGGGCGGTTGTTCGGTACGCTGGTGGGTGTCCTGATCATCGGTACCTTGAATAACGGCATGAATTTACTTGGTGTATCCTCTTTCTACCAGCAAGTGGTAAAGGGTGCAGTTATATTAATCGCGGTCTTACTTGACCGTAAAAAATCATAAGAAGAGGTGTAATCAATGAAAAAAATAGTATCAATTATCATGGTTCTTTCTTTAATGGTCTTGGCTGCCTGTTCAATGGACTCTGGTTTATCGGATGATAAAAAAGGAAAGAAAGACTCCATGAAAGACGTGAAAGTCGGAGTCAGCATCTCTACTTTAAACAACCCATTCTTCGTTTCCTTAAAAGATGGCATTGAAAAAGAAGCAAAAGAAAAAGGCATGAAAGTCACAGTTGTTGACGCCCAAGATGATACGGCAAAACAAATTAGCGGAATTGAAGATTTAATTCTTCAAAAGGTTGATGTCCTTCTTGTGAATCCTACTGACTCTGCGGCAATATCTTCAGCCGTTCAATCAGCAAATGAAGCGGGCATTCCGGTAATCACGATTGACCGCTCTTCAGACGAAGGTGACATTGAAACATTCATCGCTTCCGACAATGTGGCTGGCGGGGAAATGGCTGCAGAATATCTAGTTAAGGAGCTTGGCGATAAAGCGAAAGTAGTGGAGCTTGAAGGGGTATCCGGAGCTTCCGCAACTCGTGAACGCGGGAAAGGTTTCCACAATATTGCGGACAAGCAGTTAGATGTCCTGACAAGCCAAACGGCGGAATTCGACCGGACAAAAGGGCTTAATGTCATGGAAAATATCCTGCAAGGCAATAAAGACATCCAAGCGGTATTCGCCCATAATGATGAAATGGCACTAGGGGCCATTGAAGCAATCAAGGCAGCAGGAAAAGACATCATCGTGGTTGGTTTTGACGGAAATGATGATGCATTGAAAGCAGTTGAAAACGGTGAACTAAAAGCTACAATCGCCCAACAACCGGCACTTATCGGTGAAGAAGCGGTTAATGCGTCTGAAAAAATCCTAAAAGGTGACAAAGTGGATGACACAATATCCGTTCCATTGAAATTGGTCACAAAAGAATGATTGTCTTTTCAACAAAAAGAGTGCCAGAACTTTTCCGGCACTCTTTTTTGTCGTAAGAAAGAAATGTTTTGAATCCAATTGATGTTATCTAATTGTGGATACCCAGCTTGAATTGATATGAATGAGTGGTATAAGAAAGTGAAAACGCTCTTCTACAAAAGTAAGGCAGTCCTTGTCGGAACCTCCTCCTAAATCAACTGATTGCTAGAGTATACCTTGAGTCAGCATCGCATCCGCCACTTTAAGGAATCCGGCAATATTGGCCCCGACAACTAAGTTGCCAGGCGCACCATATGCCTCTGCGGCCTCTACACTATTTTTATAGATGTTTTTCATGATCTCGTGCAGCTTGGTATCGACATCTTCAAAAGTCCAAGGCATTCTGGCACTGTTTTGGGCCATTTCAAGTGCAGAAACGGCAACACCGCCTGCATTGGCTGCTTTTGCTGGTCCAAAAAGGATGCCGTTATTAAGGAATACATCAATGGCCTCGAGGGTTGAGGGCATATTGGCACCCTCACCAACTGCCTTCACATTGTTTTTGACCAGTAATTTTGCTGCTTCTTCATCGATTTCATTTTGTGTGGCACAAGGCAGTGCGATGTCACATGGTACAGACCAAATACCATAGCTTCCTTCATGGTATACGGCTTCCGGGTGCGTATCGACATACTCGCTCAAACGTTTTCGTTCCACTTCTTTTAGACGTCGAACTGTGTCAAGGTTCAGGCCATTTTCATCATATATATAGCCATTGGAGTCGCTGCATGCAACAACTTTTGCGCCTAGCTGTGTAGCTTTTTCAATGGCATAAATGGATACATTGCCAGATCCGGAGATAACGACAGTGCTGCCATGGAATTGTAACCCTTTGTCTTTTAGCATTTCTTCGACGAAGTAAACCGTTCCATAACCAGTCGCTTCTGTACGGGCCAAACTTCCGCCGTAACTTATGCCTTTACCGGTTAAGACACCAGCATGGTAGCTGCCTTGCATCTTTTTATACTGACCGAACAGGTAACCGATCTCCCTTGCACCGACTCCGATATCTCCAGCCGGTACATCTGTATCAGGTCCGATATAGCGAGCTAGTTCTGCCATGAAACTTTGGCAAAAGCGCATGATTTCCGCGTCCGATTTTCCTTTAGGATCGAAGTCCGATCCGCCTTTTCCCCCACCGATCGGCTGGCCAGTAAGAGAGTTTTTAAAGATTTGCTCGAAACCAAGAAACTTTATGATGCTGGAATTGACAGTGGGATGGAATCGAAGACCGCCTTTGAATGGCCCGATTGCACTGTTGAATTGTACACGAAAACCACGGTTGACTTGAACATTTCCCAGGTCATCAACCCATGTAACACGGAAGGTGATCATTCTTTCGGGTTCAACCAGCCTCTCCAATATTCCGCTTTTCATATATTCAGGATGATTTGCAAAAACGGGGACCAATGAAAGGAATATCTCTTTTACGGCTTGATGGAACTCACTTTCGTGGGGGTTGCGCTCCTTCACCTGTGCATATACTTGACTTACGAACTCTTTGGCAACTTGTAATTCCTTATGCTCGACTTCTTGTGAAGTGGTCATTGTTCTCTCTCCCTTAAGGTAATTTAGTCTTAAAATACAATTGAATAAGATATCAGTCTTTATACGATACTTTCATGATATAATTTAAAAATAAAACAAACAATCTGAATATTAGATAAGTAACATGCTGTTTTGATATGGAAGAGGGAGCTTAGAGTGGAATTAAGGCAAATCGAATATTTCATTGAAGTGGCAAAGCGTGAACATATGACGGAAGCAGCAGTGAACTTGCATGTTGCCCAGTCGGCAGTCAGTCGTCAAATCTACAATTTAGAAGAAGAATTAGGTGTGCCCCTTTTTATCCGGGAAGGCCGAAAGATCAGATTGACGCCTATAGGACATACATTTTTAACGAATATGGAACAAGCTATGGATATAATCGATCGTGCCAAGCGTGAGATGGCTGAAAGTCTGGATCCAGAAAAAGGGACAATCCGCATTGGCTTTCCCAGCAGTTTGGCTTCTTATGTATTGCCAAGGGTCATTTCCGACTTCAGGGAAAGTTATCCGCAGGCAAAGTTCACTTTGAAACAAGGCTCATATCGATACCTGATAGATTCGGTAATAAAAGGTAATATTAACATGGCCTTGATCGGGCCTCTGCCGACGAATGAAAAGAAAATCAAAGGTGAAACGCTATTTATTGAGAACTTAGTTGCCCTTTTACCAGAAAGTCATCCTTTGGCCTTGAAGAAATCACTATGCTTGAATGAACTTAAAGGAAATCCATTCATCCTATCTCCAAAGGGCTATGTTTTAAGGGATCTTGTCATGAAAGCTTGCAAACTGCATGGCTTTGAACCGGAAGTGGCATTTGAAGGAAAAGATACTGATGCTATAAAAGGCCTGGTGGGGGCAGGGTTGGGTATAACCTTGATACCTGAGATTTCCTTGATTGATAGCTTGCCACGTTTTACGGTTAAATTGTCGCTGGAGGAACCGTCTGTTACCAGGGCTGTAGGGGTCATCGTTCCAACTGACCGGGAACTTATGCCAACGGAGAAATTGTTTTACCAATTTTTGAAGGACACTTTTGCAACATTGGAAGGTTTTCAATAAGAATAAGGTGGGTCCCTATTAGAGCCAGATATCCAGCTAGTGAGAGAATCCTTGAATCGGGTTCTTTTTTTTGTCGCAAATGTCTCGAAATATCTTCCATGTAGCACATCCTAAAAAGGAAAATCTATTTTGGAATAATATAATATTAGTGTTTTCTTGTATAATAATGGGTTAAACCTTTATTTTTGAAAACGCTTTTATTTTATTAGAATAAAAATACTTCTTACATTATCAGAAAATTCATGTTATTATACGAGCAGACGTTATAGGAAGCGGTGCGATATACTTAATAGGCTTTTAAAATGAAGACCTTTATTTTTTTTGCATTTTACAAAATTGAATATTCTGATAATTAATAAGGAGTGGAGATATAGTGAGCAGGAAAGAATACTTCAGCGATCGAATGTACAAGGCATCGACAGGGATAGCCAACGCTGTTTTGGTTACATTAGGGATCGGGTTATTGTTTGAATCCATAGGGGGATATTTAGATTGGGAGGTCTTGCTGGCAATAGGCGGGGCCGCAAAGGTCTTGCTGGCACCGGCTTTAGGAGCAGGCATCGCATATCAGCTAGGTGGAAATTCATTAATTATCTTTAGCGCCATGGCTTCAAGTGCTGTTGGGGGTGCTGCCATTCACAGAACTGCTGAGGGTGCTTTCACGATTGTTACGGGTCAGCCGCTAAGTGCTGTCTTGGCAGCAGTAATTGCAACATATATAGGTAAGCGCCTAATCGGCAAAACGAAGTTGGACATCATGGCCATCCCAATGGGAGCAGTTCTTGTCGGTGGAGTTTCGGGGTATGGCCTGGCTCTTGTCACCACTCCGCTCCTAACATGGATAAGCAGCCAAACCACCGCTGCGGTCGCAGGTTCTCCCTTAATCGGTTCAATGGTCATTGCCTTGGTATGGAGCATATTATTGATGACACCGGCGTCTTCCGCTGCACTGGCGATCGCTCTGCAATTAGATCCCGTTTCCAGTGCTGCGGCTCTAATCGGATGTACCGTTCAGTTTGTAGGGTTCACTGTCATGTCTTATAAAGATAATGATATGGGCGGGTTCCTGGCACAGATTGTCGTTACGCCAAAAGTTCAATTTCCTAACTTAATCAAGAAACCATTATATGCAGTTCCGCCTTTTGTGGCGGCAATCATCTGTGCGCCTATCGCTACCTTGGCATTCGATTTTCAAGTGCCGTATGAGCTTGGAGGCATGGGGTTAAGTTCAATGATTGCCCCGATTGCCATCATAACTGGTCAGGGGTTGTACACGTTCCTGGTTTATGTGGCAGTGGGTATGGTATTGCCAGCTTTGATCACACTTGCATTGCATCGGGTATTGAAGATGATGGGTAAAGTTAAGCCAGGAGATCTTCATTTGGAAGTTTCATAATCAAAGTTTCTAGAAACCAGCCTGGTTAAGGAACCGGGCTGGTTTTTATTTATAAAGGGATTAGGGTAAAATGGGGAGGAAAGCATATGCATAGATAGGATGATATATATGGGAAAAGAAATAGATATAAAAGTGAAGGCTAAATTCGTGAGTAAAGTCGGCAAGGGTTTTCCCTTGATTGTTAAAGAGTCGATAGCCAACCTTAATGACCTTAGGGAAGAGGGGTCATTGGTGCGTTTGGTGGATGAAAACAACCGCTTTCTGGCAAAAGGGTATTATGGTAAACAGAATAAGGGCTATGGCTGGGTATTGACCCAAAGAGAAGATGAAAAGATTAATCAGGCCTTCTTTACCGGAAAAATCCAGGCAGCATGCGAATTCCGAAAGTCATTCTTTGAAGATGGGGAGACTACAGCTTTCCGCTTGTTTAATGGGGAAGGTGATGGAATTGGCGGTTTAATCATTGATCATTATGATGGTCACTATGTCATTAGCTGGTATAGCAAAGGAATATATTCCTTTAAAGACTACATCATTAAGGCATTGCAGGAAACGGTCGAGGTTAAATCGATTTATCAGAAGAAACGCTTTGATACAAAGGGGCAGTACGTGGATGAAGACGATTTTGTCATGGGCGAACAGCCGGCATTTCCGCTTCTTGTAAAGGAAAATGGAGTCCACTTCGCTGTTTATCTGAATGATGGGGCAATGGTCGGTGTCTTCCTTGATCAACGCGATGTCAGAAGGAAAATCCGGGATGAATATTCAAAAGGGAAAACGGTGTTGAATATGTTCTCCTATACGGGGGCATTCTCCGTGTTTGCCGCTTTAGGCGGTGCTGTTAAAACAACGAGTGTCGACCTGGCGAATCGCAGTTTACCAAAGACGATCGAGCAGTTCAGTGTGAATGGCATAGATCCTGAAGCTCACAATATCGTGGTGATGGATGTTTTCAAGTATTTTAAATATGCGGTGAAGAAAGCTTTGAAATTTGAAATGGTTATCCTTGATCCGCCCAGCTTTGCCAAATCGAAGAAGTTTACTTTTAGTGCCGGGAAAGACTATACGAATCTATTGAAGGATACCATTTCCATTACGGAAGACAATGGGATCATTATCGCCTCAACTAATTGCAGTACGTTCGATATGAAAAAATTCAAGAGCTTCATTGATGTTGCTTTCAAGGAAATGAATGGAAAATACGAAATCATGGAACAATTCTCATTACCGGCTGATTTCAAAACAATCAGGGAATATAAGGAAGGCAATTATTTAAAAGTAGTCTTCATTAAGAAAATTAAAGGTTGAAAAAGGGCGTCCGCAGTTCCATTAGAGCTGTGGATGCCTTTTTTAATGAAAAATTGTTTCATGTGAAACGAACGGATATTCGGGGTTCAAAGGTTTGGCCGTTCACTTTGCAAGTCTTTCGATAACTGGAAAGAAGGTTTCTTGCGAATGCTGTTAGCGATGCAAAACTGGGCTGCATAGTAGGTAAGCATGATCAGTGGTCCAGAATAGGCAACATCATCGTTGTTTTCATAGAAAAATCCAGTGATTAAAACATAAATTAATACTAAAAATAAATTCCATTTTTACAAATAACTATGATAAAATATGTAAATATATTAAAGAGGAGGTATTTTTTTGAAATGAATAAAAAAATTGGTAAAATTATATCTATTTTTCTTGTTTTTACGGTTTTAGTCACAGGTATGGTTTTTGTAGAAGATATTAAGGTCGAAGCAGCATCTTATAAGAAAACAAACCTCGAGGGGTGGAAAAGATATATTAGAGGTGGTCAATATGCTGGTGGTTTTACAATGAAGGCTTCTTATCAAGAAGAATATTCATCTAAGTCTTCTACAGTCTGGAAGCTTTCTGATAGACAAACGACTATAAGAGTTTCTGATGGTACTTTAGCAGTAAAATTTGGAGCTTTCACGAAATTATATGTTAACGGGACTCAAAAACATCACATTACATTAAGTAGCTATTGTGATTACTTGGGAATTGGTGGACAATCAGCAACTTGTAAAAGAAATGCAACAGATTACACTCTAACAAAGAATAAATCAAAATCAAGCCATACATCTAGTGTAACATTGAGTAATTCATACTACCCATCAGTACATACTTTGAAGAAATCCTATAGTTACTAATCTATTTTTCTAAAATACGGAGGTGCAATATGAAATCCATAAGGAATTTAATATTTTTAGCAATTACTGTAACTATAATTAGTACTAGCATGTTTCTCTTTAATTCAAATTCAACAAGAGCATCTGATGAAAAAGCTGTTTTTAATGACCTTGGAAAATATATAAAAAGCCTAAAAGTAGATGAGAAGAAAAAGAAGCTTAACAAAGAGATTCTAGATAAAAATCAATATTTAATTTTAATAAATTTCTATCAAAACATTGATCCTAAAATGTCCAATGAAGAAGCTGAAGTAACTGCATTGAACCAAATAGTCGAGGAAGCTGCCATAAAGGAGAAAGCTAAAGAATTAAATTTATTTCCTTCTTCAGATGAAGTAAAGGAGAGAGTAAAAGAAGAGAGGTTTAAATTCGAAAATGCCAGTGAAGACGACCCGGATAATAAACAAGTAAAAGAAATGCTTGATAGTTTAATTAAAGGACTTGGGATGACCCATGATGAATATTGGAATTCTTATGTTCCTACAGGCTATGAATTTACAATTAGCCAAGAAAACTTATATAAAAAGGAAACTAAAGCAATAAAAGACGAAGAACAAAAAGCTTCAAAATGGAACAAAAAAAATGAAAAATATATTGATAATTTTAAAATGAAACACAAAGATGAAATATCTCAACTAAAAAAGAAATATAAATAATTAATCGATTCAAAACAAAAAATCTTAGATTTATATAAAATCTAAGATTTTTTGTTTTGTAATTTCTATATCTTATAGGGACG